>CAZOFM010000021.1:0-11083 GCA_964579255.1 uncultured Candidatus Peribacteria bacterium | reverse complement strand
CTCAAATAAAGAATCTGAATCTTTTGTTTTGTTATATTGATTTGATTGAGTTTCCAATAGAATACTTTCTTCATCAAATTCCTCCAAACTAATAGAAGAATACAAATTTTCAAAATCACTTGTAGAATTTATATTTGATTGAGACATTGAACCAAGTTGATTTACTATATCATCTCACTTGATTTGATACAATAATAGGTATATAATCATCAATGCCGAAAACAAAACCAGCATTGAAAACCTTACTATATGTAACTCTTTTTGATGCATAAGTAAGATCAGAAGATAAAATAATAGAGAAGCAAAAGGTGGTATAGCATCTAATCAAACCACTCTTTATCTATCATAATTAGCTTATAAGTTCAATTTTGTCTACATCAATCACTACTGGCGTGAGTCTTCACAACATTTCCACATTTACAATAGCGGCTCATTTTTCTTCATCTATTTTTTTAACGACTCACTGCATTCATTTGAAATCACCCGTTTTGAGCATTACCACATCACCAATTTTGTATGGAATTACAAGCTCAAATCTCTCTTGTGATTTCTGGATTTGGTCAACAATATTTTGATATTCTTGATCTGTCAATGGAATTGGACGAGTTTCTGCTCCAACAATCAATCTAACCCCAGGAGTATTTCTAATTACATACCAAATCTTATCATTCATTTTGGATTTGATAAACACATATCATGGGTATAATTTTTTGGGTTTTACTATTTTTTCTCATTTTTTGATTGCGTATTCGTTGACAATAGGAGACATAAAATCCACTACATCTTCTTCAAGTTCTTGTTTTTTTACTCTTTCTTGGAGATTTTCTATTACAAGCTCTTCTTGTCCAGCAACTATACTCAAAACATACCATTTGTATGAGTGATCTTCTATTTGTCTTTTGATTTCTACTGTATTAATATCATTATTTTGCATTTTTTAAATTTATGTTGTAAATTTTATTTCATTAGATTATAGAACCATTTGTACAAACCAGTAAATATTGTGTCATAAAAAACAAAAAGAATCGCAGAAATAATTACAGCAACAAATATAGCAATGGTAATATTTATAAAATCCTTTTTGGTCGGATGCTTCAATCTTTTGATAGTTTCCAAGCTATCGTAAATAAATTTCATCATTACAAAAAAATTATGTATAAAGGAACATTGATTATGTGTATCAATTAGATTTGATTTTGCAAGAGAAAATTTGCTTTTTTATCCAGCCAAAGATAAGTATCATTTTGAATCAATAGTAGATCATAAATCTGAAGAATGAATATATACAATTAAATCAGATTTTTTGTTATTGTTTTTAGTGATTTCTGTATATAGATTACCTATCCGGGAAGGTTTTTTTTTGTATATTTTTTGATCCAATATATGATCTATCATTTTTTGGTCCTCTTTTTTGGATTCTTGAATATCGGGTAAAAGAGATAAATTTCACAATACTATAATTCAATAATCTTTTGGAATTTGAGATAAATAAGTTTGAATATTTGAGTTTTTTCACACTCCAATCAAAGAAACTTCTTGAATCTGACTAAGTATGCGAAGATAGAGAAGCTGTTCAAAATATTCGTTTGGAATTTCTGTATTTTCTTCTAATTTCAAAATATTTCTGTTTTTAATCTTTTTTCATCGGATAGAAAAATCTCAATCTTTGTAGCTAATAAGTTCGTCTGGAAAATCGTTTTGAGCTCTAAAAACCAAAAACTTAGATATTTTTTTGTCCAAAAAAAGATATGCAGATGCTTTTAATAATCCGGTATAAAGTTCGTGCCCAGACGGGACAAATATGTGTTTATAGTGTTTTTTGGGGAAATTTTGCTCCTCCTCCAAAATCTCTCAAGCATGTACAATATAAGACAATATTTGATGATATTTTTCTGAACTTAAAATCATGGTTTTTGTATTTTAGTTATTTGAATTTAGCTTTTTTGAATGCTTCTAATAATTTGAAGTACAAATCTATCTGCCATTCTATAACGCTTTTCTCGTTCTTCTGTGGACATAAATACCACATAAACAATTTCTATAAAATATTCTCTAAAAATCAGATTTATTTCTTCTTTTATTTTGTCTATTTGATCTGTTTCCGCATTTTTATAAATTACTACCAAATCCATATCCAAATTTATTCAGAATCTTTTTCAGAAATAATATTGTTCTATTACTGAATCGTACGTTTCAAATAGGTTTGTTAATGATTGTTTCAAGCCAAAAAAGAAAATATCTCTAATTTTATCAAAAAAATCTTCTTTGAGAGAAATAGACCATCACTGCCCTTCTTTATCAATATCTACAACTCCTGCTTGAGATAAAGAATCAACTTGCTTTTTGATAGCTGGAAAAGTCCATTCTAATTCACTTTCCAATGCTCTCATTGAAATTCATTGTCTTTTGAAAAGCAAATATTTGAGTATATCTACTTTTGCCTTACTTCCAAAAAGTTTTTCAAGATTCATGAAAAACAAGAAAAAATAAAACTACTGATAGCAAATAGTTATCTATTTAGTATAAAAATACAAGAGAAAACTTTTTTTGTTGATTTTGAGGAATAAATCACTACTAATTATAACCATGACAAAGAAATATACTCCAGCTATGCAACAATATATTGATATGAAGAAACAATGCACCGATAGCATTCTTTTTTTTCGTATATGAGATTTTTATGAAACATTCTTTGAAGACGCAAAAATATCCAGTAAAGTTTTGGACTTGGTTCTGACTAGCAAAAACAAAGATTCTGAAGATCCGATTCCTATGGCAGGAATCCCTCATCATAGCATAGATAAATATATTCCCAAGCTTGTGGCAAATTGATACAAAATCGCAATTGCAGAACAAGTTTCTGATCCCATTCCAGGCAAAATTGTTGAAAGAAAAATTACTCAAATAATTACACCTGGGACTCATATTCAAGAAAATAAAAAATCTACTTCAAATATGCTAGCTCTTAGCTTTGAACCTATCAAAAACGGATATGATTTTCATATTGCCTGGGGAGATTTTTCTTTGTGAGAATATTGGACCAAAAGTTTTGCAGACATTGAAAATTTACAAAAATTTGTGCAAACAATCAATCCTGTGGAAATAATTATAGATATAGAATTCCCACAAAAAGATGAATTTAGTAAATTGATAAAACAATATCAGGATTCTTTGATTTCTATTTATGATGTTCCTCATAGATACGAAGAATACTTATTAAATAATTGCAAAATTCAGACTTTATCAAGTTATGGGAAAGCTGTAGAAGAATGAAGATGACAGGCATTAGCGTTGCTTTTTTCTTATTTACAAAACACACAACAAACAATTCTGACAAATGTTTCTCGTATATCTTTTCATAGTACGGACAATTTGGTTTTGATGGATGATGTCACAATCAAGAATTTGGAAATATTTTCTTCTAGTTATGAATGATTAGAAAAATATAGTCTGATTTGAGTTTTGGATAATACTAGAAGTTTTGCAGGAGCAAGATTATTGCGTAATTTACTAGCCAACCCTAGCAATGATATTCAGATTTTAAATGCTCGTCAAAATCATATTCAACATTATTTTGATAATTCTATAATTGCAGAACAAATTCATAAACAACTTTGAGAAATCTGTGATATTCCCAAAACCATGAGTAATTTGTTGTATAGAAAACTTCTTCCTTCTACCTTTATTAGACTAAGAAAAACACTAAAACTTTTGTTGAACAAAGAACTTTTTCGTGAAGAATTAAAACGCATATGACTTCAAGATTCTATAGAAATAAGTGTGGAAGAATTTTATCAAAAACTAGAGGAAACACTAAAAGATGATGAAGATTTTGCTGATGATATGAACTTTATTCGTGATGGAGTGGATCTAGAAATAGATAAATTGAGAGATATTGCTTTTCATTCGGATAAGTTGCTTATAGATTATCAGCAATATCTGACAGAAATGACTGGAGTATCAAACATAAAAATCAGATTTATATTGAATCAATGATATTTTATTGAAATTACAAACAAGGATATTTCAGATTTTGAAAACAAAATAAATGAAAAAAAGAATCAGAATTTATTGGATGATAAACTGAATATAATTCGTAGAAACACTTTGAAATGAGCACAAAGATTTAGTTCTCCATATTTGGATAATTTGCAAGAAGATATTTTGAAAGCCAGAGAACAATTAATCAAACAAGAATTTAGTCGCCTTGCAAATTTACAGCAAGAAATGTGAATGATTGTGGAAGACCTTATGGAATTTGCATCTTTGGCGGCATATTTGGACCTCTATACATCACAGTCAATATTGGCTAGAGAAAATTGATATATCAGACCAAAAATCACAGAAGAAGAAATAATTGATATTGAGGATTGAAGACATCCAGTAATAGAAAAATATTTGCCTCAAGATCAACAGTTTATTCCAAATAATCTAAATTTTGCTAAAGAAGAAGATTTTCTACATATAATTACTGGCCCAAATATGTGAGGAAAATCTACTTATCTGCGTCAAAATGCTTTGATAGTTTTGATGGCTCATTGTGGATTTTTTGTGCCAGCTCAAAAAGCAAAAATTGGATTAGTTGATGGTATTTTTGCAAGAGTTGGGAGCTGAGATTTGATAGCAAAAAATCAATCAACTTTTATGACTGAAATGATAGAAGTTGCAAATATTTTGAACAACGCTAGCAAGAGAAGTTTTGTGATTTTTGATGAACTTGGTCGTGGAACTTCTACATATGATTGATTAGCACTCACAAAAGCTATTTTGGAATATATGGTAGAAAAAGTCAAAGCAAAGACATTAATAGCTACACATTACCACGAATTAATCAAAATGGAAGACAAATTTTCTTGAATCAAAAATTATAGCGTAAGTGTATATGAAAGCGATAAAGAAGTGGTTTTTATGAAAAAAATTGTGGCTGGTGGTGCATCAAAAAGTTATGGTTTGGATGTGGCGAAATTGGCTGGAATTTCTCCTTTGATTATTGCAAAAGCTGAACAAAATCTCCAAAATCTCGAACAAAACAAAATCAATAATCAATCTGAATGATCCAAAACTACAGAACTTTTTACAGAAACTCAAATTATACAAGATCCGAAATTTGAAAAAATCAAATCACTAATCCAAAGCTATGATATAGACAATATGACTCCTTTGCAAGCATTGCAACTGTTAGCGAAAATAAAGGACGAACTTTGATCTTAATCAGATTTTTTATTGTTTTTTATAATATTAATGTGGATAATATATATTTTAATAGGATATTTCTTGGTTATCAATATTGCGACTTTTATTATACGAGGCATAGATAAAAGGAAATCCATCAAAAAAAAACGAAGAATCAGAGAAAAAACACTACTCTACTTTGTGGCATTTGGTGGATGGATTGGAGCGATGATTGCTATGAAACAATTCCATCACAAGACAATTAAATCAAAATTTTTAATCTGGTTTTGGTTGTGGGTAGGATTATGGATTATTGGGATTGTTTCTTTGCTTTTTTGGATTGAATTCTAAGGATTGAATATAAATTTATTTTCTAATAAAAAAAATGCTTTATTTGATTCCAACGCCGATTGGAAATAGAGAAGATATTAGTTTGAGAGCTTTGAGATTATTGAAAGAATTGAAATATTTTCTTTGTGAAGATACAAGGACAACTATGAAATTAATGCAAATGTATGATATAGATTTTTCTGATAAAAAATTAATGGCTCTGACAAGTTTTACTGATCAAAGAAAATTGAATCATTATATAAATATATTAAAAGAGAATGATGTAGGATTGGTTTCTGAGGCGGGGACGCCTGGCTTATCGGATCCGGGCAAGAAAATGCTGGAAATCTGCAAACAAGAAGGATTAGATTTCACGGTCTTGCCATGAGCGAATGCTCTCGTCCCCGCCGTCGTTTGAGCTGGATTTGATACCAGCTCCTTTTGTTTTATAGGTTTTTTGCCACAAAAAAAAGGAAGACAAACTGCTTTGAAAAACGCTATTTCTTCTCCAATTCCTGTCTTTTTTTATGAATCAGTCCATAGAATGGAAAAATTATTAAAAGAGCTTCAAGAACTTGGCTTTGAATGAAAAATAAGTATTTCTAGAGAAATTAGCAAAATTTACGAACAAAATGTTACTGCCAATATAGATGAAATATTCCAAATGATCAAAGAAAATCAGATTCTTATTAAATGAGAGTTTGTAGTTTGATTGTATAATGACTAATTATTTCTTGAATTCACTTAATTTGTCTAATATAAAAGAATGATTAGATTTTAAATTTTCATCATATTTGTTTTCTTTATAGTTTGGTCAATTATAGGCACGGGCAAATTGTTCATAATTTTGTTTGAAAGGAAAATAATGATCTACTGGTTTACTCATTGATTCCACCATCTCCAAATAAAAAGCTAAAAATAATTTACTAGCATTTTTTGGATGATAGCTATATCCATTACTAAAATTTAGATTATCTCTTGCTTTTTGTCATATTTTTCAATCTTTCATCAGTATATGATAATGAGAAAAAGAGAAAGCTTGATTATCTCATCATTCTCGACGATGTAGTACATATTTTCATATTTCATCAAAATCACTTGAACTACTTTCGGTATAAGCTATTGTTAGCATAAATTCTAATAATTCTTCTTTGCTAATACAACATAACAACTCTTTGATTCTTGGACCATAAATTTTATCATTTTTCATTTCTTCAATAGCTTGAGACGCATAATTAGCAAACTTGGGAATACTAATCGCTCTAAAAGACTCTTCACGTGGAAGAGGTAATCTTAATTTTCATTCTTTAATATCTTGTTTACTATATTTTGCTATATCTGCTATATTGATGTTTATTGATTTGATTTTATCGTTTGTAGTGATTCTATTTCCATCTACTGTTTTGATGCGTATATATTCATCTTCTTGTAAATGTTCTAGTCATTTGATTTGAGATAATTTTTCTTGTATCTTGCTAAAATTTATACAATGATGAATTGGTGTTCAATTTACATACATCATATTTGGATAAAAATCATCTTCTTTTACGATATAATACAACAAATAAGAGTCTTTCTCTATTGTTATTATTTCACCTGTATTCAAAGTTATTTCATTTGCTCATTCTTGTAAATTTCCAATTTTTTGTGTTAATTTTTCTTTAATTTTGATTTTGGGAAACTTGTATTCATATTCAGATTTTATATAAGGATATTTTTTTGCTTTGAAATAAACTGTATCTCAAATATTGAGCTTTGGATTTTGTTCAAAATTTTTATTCATTACATTATTATATCAAGTTCTAGCAAAAAAGTCTCAAATTGCATTATCTGCGCTATCAAATCTTGTTGATATTTTTCTTGGACTATCTCATTTTTTCACTTCAGTTTGATAAATAAATCGCTCTACACCGTCCATTTCCTTTTCTAATATCAACTCAAAATCATCCATTTTTTGAGGAATCTTTTTGCTTTGATCACAAGAAGAAAAACATAACAACAAAGACATAGCTATTGTAGGAACTAGCTTTTTATATTGACTAGAAGTTTTGTGATTATTGTAAGTTAAGTTTTCAGCGCTTTTTTTCATATTCATTATTTATAATAAAAAATTATTCTCTCAAAATATTTAGCATCAATACATAAAGTGCTATGGTTTTTTGATCGTCAGTTAGCAGATTAGAATCTTTTTTTTCTATTGTGGGATCCAAAGTAATCATTATTTCAGAAATAGCTTGAAGCTTGGTTTTGTACAATTCAATATAAGCGTCTTGAATTCTATTTACATAATAATTTGGAAAAGAAAGTTTGGTCTGAAACGACTTTTTTGAAAGCTTGAATTCCTTTAGAAAATTATTGCTTATTTTTTCTAAATTTTTGATTCATTCTATTTTCTCTTCTTCCAATCTTGGTTTGGAAATTTCATCAATAATTTGATTTAAAATTTGATTATCTGCAAGTAATTCATCTAATTTGTGCAAAAGAACCAGATTTTTTATTTCTTTTTGAGTTGCTTTATCATAAGCAATTCTTTTATATTTAGAATCATCTCACAATAAATTAAGAAGCTGACTATTGATTTTAAGTGTGTTTTTGGATCTATTTTCACTTAAAGATCCTTTTAGATTTTTGTTTTTATTCATTTTTCTATTGAAAATAACTAAAACTTATTTATAATTATATCAACTTTTATAAATTTGTCAAATTATGAGAAAATCACAAAAAATTATTCTGATTTGGATTCTTGTAATATGTCTATTTATCGCCTGATGAAGCATTTTTGGTTGAATCAAAATCCAAAAAAAAGAGAAGATTCAAATATTTGACCCAATTTATGCAATTTCCCAAATAGAAAATATAGAATGAAAAATGTATAGTTCTCCTAGAGATATGTGATTTTTCTTGGATATAATCTGACAAGCTCAAAAAAACCTATATCTAGAAATATATGAATTTACAGAACAAACAATTAGAGATTTATTTGATACATTATTGCAAAACTGAGTAGAAATCAAAATAATTATGGAAGATCAAAAATATAGTCAATTCAAAAATACTTTTAGAGAAGTGCGTGATTTATTTAGTGGATATGACAATTTTGATATCAAAAATGATCGACAAATGAAAACAAATTATGTGCATGCAAAATTTTTTTTGATAGATACGGGATTTTTGATACAAACTTCCAATATGACAAAATCTGCATTTACTACAAATCGTGAGTATTTTTTCTATAGCGAACATAGTGGAATATGGCATAGTTTGTATACTATTTTTGATAAAGATCGAAATTGAGAAACTATAAAAACTCAAGATATTCATCCCAATCTTTTGGTTTGTCCAATAAATTGTAGATCTGTTTTGGAATATTTGATAGAATCAGCTGAAGAATCGATAATTATAGAAAATCAGTATATTGAAGATCCCAAATTGTTGGAATTGATTGAAGAAAAAATAGAAATTTTGGATAAATGAGCAATCAAAATTAATTTGCCAGATACAGAACTAAACCAAGAATTACAAAATAAACGATGAAAATCAATAATATCTTTGATTAAAAAGCCATATATACATTCCAAAATGATGCTAATAGACAATCAGATTCTTTATTTATGAAGTATAAATTTTTCTACAAATAGTATGGATAATAATAGAGAAATCTGAATTCTTTTGACAGATCCGATTTTAATTAAACAATTTTTGTCTGTTTTCGCAAAGAAATAGTTGCTTTGTGTTTTTTCTTTATTATAGTAAATCTGATAATTTAATAAGCTCAAAGGGCTTGGATTTTTTATTTTTTGATATTTCGAGATGTCTCAACTAAAGATCTCTTTTAAAAAACTTTCTGAAAAAGCTCAAATTCCCATGCAAGCTTCTTTTTCTGATGCGGGATATGATTTATTTTGTGTAGAAGATTATTTGTTGCAACCAGGCGAAAGAAAACTTTTTCCAACTAATATTTCTGTAGCGATTCCTCAATGATTTTATGGAAGAGTTGCTCCAAGAAGTGGCTTGGCTTATAAGCACGGAATAGATGTTTTGGCTGGCGTAATTGATAGTGGTTATAGATGAGATGTATGAGTAATCCTCGTGAATTTCGGGCAAGAAGCTCTACAAATCAAAGAATGAGACAAAATAGCTCAATTTATAATTGAAAAATGCCATAATGTAGAACGAGTTCAAGTAGAAGAATTGGAAGAAAGTCAAAGATGAGAATGAGGATTTGGATCTTCAGGCAGATAATTTTAGATATAAATAGCAAAAAATGGATCAAATTAATTTAAAAACATGACAGCAATTAGCAAATATCAAAGAATCTGGAAAATATCTTACAGAACTTTTGCAGAAAATTATGGATTCCAGCAAGGAATGAATGCTTTTGATAGAATTGGAATTTATTGCTGAAGATTTTATCAAAAAAAATAATCTCAAATGAGCATTCAAAAATTATCAATGATTTCCTGCAAATTTATGTTTATCCGTAAATGACTGTGTAGTTCACTGAATTCCTGACGATTATGAGCTCAAAAACTGAGACTTACTCAAAATAGATTGTGGAATTAATTATAAATGATGAATTACAGATTCCGCAGTAAGTGTTGTAATTTGAGGAAATGATAAAAATCAATTAGCTGCGGATCTTGTAATTGCTACCAAAAAAGCTTTGGATTTGGGATTGGAGTGTATGATTCCTGGAAAAGCATTGATAGATTATGCTCGTACAGTGCACTCCTCTATCGTCAATGATGGTTTTAGCATAATAGAAAAACTGACTGGGCATTGAGTAGGAAACAAAGTCCACGAAGCTCCACATATTTTCAATTTTCCACACCCATCTCTAAAAAATGTATTTTTGAAGCCATGAATGGTTTTGGCATTGGAGCCGATTACTGCAATCACTTCCAAGGATTTTATCGCGAAACCTGGAAATGACTGGAATCTTTACTGTGAAAACTGAGATCTCTGAGCTCAATGGGAATATACGGTTTTGATTACTGACAAATGATATGAGATTTTATCTGGAATTTATTAAACTATGATTCTTTGAATAGACCCCGGGGTCAGAAAACTTTGATATGCTTTGATTCAAAAAGATCTTACAATCGTAGATGCTGGAATTTTGTTACAAGAAAAAAAAACTCCTACAAGAGATGATCAATTCAAGAGAATCGTGAATATATATGATTATTTTCAAGAAATGATAAACAAATATAAGATTCAGATTGTATCTATAGAAAAATTATTTTTCACGAAATTCAATCAAAACAATGCTGAGTTTGTCTATGGTTTGAGATGAGCATTGATAATGTTGTTTTTGAAAAACTGAATAGATATCAAAGAACTTACTCCAATTGAAGTAAAAAAATATATCACAGGTAATTGAAGAGCTGATAAATTACTTGTGCAAAAGATGATTATGAAAATTTTCGCCTTACAAGAATTCCCAGAATACAATGATGCAGCAGATGCTCTGGCAATGGCTTATATCGCAGGTAGAGTAACAAAAAAAGAGTCGCTAAATAAGCCGACTCCTAAATCAAGTTAATAATCTTCGCCACATATATCCTGGAAAGAGAATTCA
>CAZOFM010000020.1:0-11105 GCA_964579255.1 uncultured Candidatus Peribacteria bacterium | reverse complement strand
GAATAATGAGTAGAATTTCAATCAAAGATAGAGCCAAAGCCCAAATTCCCGCATAATCTATTCATTTGGATGTAGGGAAAAACCAGCCCAAAAACATCAAAACTATCAGCGTATGAAAGCTGCTCAAATAGTAAGACACTCAATATTTTCGGTTTCTTTTGATAATATTCTTGGTAAATTGTTTATCAAATTTGATTTTGAGGGGCAAAAGTTTTTTTGCTCTAAAATGGATTTCCACATTTTGTCCAACTCCACTTGCGACGACAGAAAATAAAATCATACAAAAAGCAGCAATAGAAACTTTGCTCGGAGTAGAAAAATCTACATATTTGAAAAAAATATAAACAGAAGGAATCAGAATTAATAATTGCGAAAGTCTAGCTATAATTAGGGAATAGCTAAGCCATTTCATTTTCCAAAAAATTTGTAAGGGGAGTTGTTGGATTCCCGCAAACATAAAACTGGCTGAAAAAATCATTCACAAAGGCAATCATCGTATAATGTATTCGTTGCTTGTATATGCTGGCAACAAATAAGCGACAACAATCGCAACAACATAAATCACTGACATTATGATTATTCTGGTTCCTACAAATTTTCCATATTCTTCTTTGAGTTGAGTTTGGTTGGGATCTTTATCTTTGTCTTTGATTTCTCCCAATCTTTTAACTGCCAAAACATATAATCATAGATCAGCTAATGCTGTCCAAATTGCGAAATATTTGAGAATTGTAGAGTAATCTCCATATCTTAGGGGTCATAGATATGGCGTAATTATTTTGATGATTACAAATCCAAAAAGAGCACTGATTACCCTTCAAATTAATTGTCGGGCGGCATCTTTTATTACAAGTCTAGAAGACATATTTATTTATAATTTTAAAATTCTAGCTAGTTTTTCCAAAAAAGATTGGTCATATTCTCCAATCATTGGTAAATACTTATCTAGTTCTATAAAAAAATCTCTGGCATTTTCGGTATTATCATAAATTGTATATATTTGATGTCATTTTGGAGAAATTAGGACAAGGTTTGTGATTTCTTCGGTTTTTTTGTCTATTTCAATGCTGTATGCACTAAAATTTCTTCGTGAATATGTTTTGTGGTTTATAGTCAGGTGTTTTTCTTCTATTTGGATGGTGATTGGTTGATTGGAAGTGATGTTGTAATATAAATATGCTCATACAATAAAAAACAAAACAATGACTCAAATCAGATTCTGTTTTCGTAATGATAGTCCAATTATTGCGATCAAAACCAAAGCAAACCATACATATCGCATTTTGCTTTTTTCAAACTTTTCTCAGTTGTAGACTTTGAGTTTCATTTGAATTATTTATAAATAAAATTAGATGTTTTTGAACTTGTATAATTCAACTCAGTTGATCATTCAGGTCTTTTCGTCTTTGATAATTTCATTTGCTTGTACTATTATAATTTTGTCGTCCAAGGATATATTACCTTTGAATATGATTCTAATCATTTCTTTTCCAACTCTTTTGAGATTTTCGTAGTTGAAGGATTGAGATATTTTGTATCATCTAACTCATCGTAGCATATTGATATATCTGTAAGTTTCGTCTACTTTTGTAAAGGCAATTACTGGAACTTGTGGTTTGAGAGAAGATAATCTTGCTGAAGTATAACCATTCTCTGTATAAGATACAATTGCTTTTACGCTAACCTCTTTTGTGATTCTATAAGAATTGAAAATAATATAATCTCTAACCATATAATCTTCATTTTCCATATAGAAATCTCATAAACTTTCTGCGGGACTACAAAGTTCGTATTTATCTAATAAGTCAGAAAGATTTGTAATCACATTTAATGTTTCTTCTTCATCGAGTAAGGTGTTTAGCATATAACAATCCAACTGTTGTTCGCAGTATTTTTGAACTTCTTTTTCAGAAATTGTTGCTCCTTGGTCGGTTTTTTCTGTTAGACAAAACGTGATTGAGATTGGTTTTCATTCTTGTTTACATTTTTTGAATATTGATTTTTCAGTTTCTTCGTCTAGAAGATCTGTCAATCTTTCTTTTACCAAAATAATTCAATCTGAAACATCAATCAATTCGTCTATATTTTGTAGTGCTTCTTCAGTTTCTATTTTGCTAAATATTTTCATTTTTTCTGCATTTTGGCTTGTCAAAAACTCTTTTAATTCAAAAATATCGTCTTTGTTGTGTACAAGTGATGCTGCGATTACATGTGTTCAATACTCCAATCATCGTAGAATGTCTTTTTTGTCTTTTTCGCTCAAAAAGGGAGCATCAATTTCATATCCAGGAAAGAAAACTTTATCATATTGGATTAGAGATCATCACTCTATTACTTCACAAACCACGAGATCCTCTTTGACTTCCAAAACTTTTGTTTTGATTCAGCTTTGCTCAAAATAAATTTCTTGATTGGGAGATAAATCGGACAAAAAATCTGCATCCACAAAAATTCTATTGTCATGTTCTTGAGCATATTCAGAATATTCTATTTCTATTTTTTGTTTCTTTTTGAGTTCAATGTCCAAAACGTTTTTTACTCTTACATCTTTTCATCTGGTTTCTAACATAATTGTTTTGCTATTGTCTAGTTTCATCAATGTGTCTATGTATTTTTTGTTATTGTCGTCAAATCCTCATCATAATGTGAGTTTGAATACATCAACCATATTGATTATTTTGGATAAAATTGTTTCTTTTGCTAGCATTGGACTAACGCCTGCGATTACTTTTCAAAAATGAAAATTTGCCATGTTTTTTGTTTATTATAAATAAATTGGTGTTTTTGAAATATAAAGTCAGATTTTTTATATATTAAAGTTTGCTTTCATCTATTACTACAAAACCTCTTTTTTGGATATTTCTAATAAGAGCTTTGTTTTTGATAGAAGCGACTCAATTGTGATTTGTGTCTAATTTGACGATGTCGTCTCAGACAATTAGAGATATACTTTGATTTGCTAAGTCTTTTGAAAATGCGATGTCTAGACGAGATTTGGATTCCATAATATCTACTTTTGTGTCCATTAGTGGTAATTCCAAAAAATCTCTTACTTTGATTTTTAGTCAGATGCTTTTTTCTAAGTCATTGATTGCTGATCATCATTTGCCAATTATGCGTCATTTGTATCACTCTGGAATGTATATTTCCAAACTTGTTCATCTGATTTTTGTGAAAAAGTCACAGGACAAATGCTTGTTTAATTTCTGAATTATTGCTTGTTTTGCATATTCTCACATTTTGTCTTGTCTACTTGGAGCTCTGCTTGGTCAAATTATTTCTGTGTGTTCTGGATGTTCTCAAATTGGCATTACAACGATTTGTTCTCCAAATGTATAGATTTCATATTTTACTTGTTTGGTCAAAAAACTATTGATTACTATTACTGGACGCGCTAATTCCTCGGACATCATTCATTCTGGAACTTTTACTGTCAGAGCTAGGTTGTAGATTTCTTCCACCTTTCATTTGTCTATATATATTACGGTGTCTATTACTTGTGGAATTATTCAAAGTTCTACAGATCATAAAAATCTTTGAATACTGTCTATTGGTTTGGTGGCGTGGATTACTCAGACTAGTCAGATTCCTGTCAATCTCAAATCTTTATATAAATCAAAGTCTGACTTGTTTCTTACCTCATCATATATTGTGTAGTCAGGTCTGGACAACAAGAGTACATCTCTAATTTCATCGTGAGTTCCATATGTAAAGCTATATTGCACAACATTTTCTGCAACTTGTAAATCACGAGGAGATTCTATTGTTTTTATGATTTTGTTTTCTTGTTGGTGAATGTCTGTCAATGCTTGTGCAAATGTCGTTTTCCCGCTTCATGGAGCTCATGAAACCAAGATTCACTTCGCCTTGTCTTTGAGAAAATCATAAGTTTCTTTGCTTAATTTGTAGTAATCAATTCATAATCTTACTGTAGGTTTGACAACGGTCATTTCTAATCCATTTGATAATGGAGGATAGACAATAACTATTCTATAAGGTCAGATTTGTAATACTTTTGAAAGTTTTCTGTCTATTTCCAAAAAACCATCAGTCCTAGCTCATAATTCTTGAAATAAAAGGTCAATTAATTCGTTGATTTCTTCTTTGCTGATTGTTTGGTCGCTTTCAATTGGTTTTCGATTTCATGGAGCTCATTTTTTTTGCACTATTTTGCAATTTTCTTTGAGGTGCAAGGACATTGTATGCTCATCAAAGTATTGATCTAATGCTGAATTCCCGATTATTTTTTCCATGGAAAATGTTAAAGTTAAAAATATTTTAGATTTCCTGATTGTTGATTTCCTCCTCATCATTGTTTATTTTATTTTCTGTTGGTCCAGTTTCTTCTGTTTTTCCCTCGTCTTCGATTTGTATGATTTCTTCGTGCTCTTCTGTTTCCTCATATTCTTCTGTTTGATCAAGTTTATTATCTTCAGAGTTTGGATTTTCGTCTATGTCTTCTGGATTTTCTTCATCAACTTCTGTGTTGTTATAAGTGTTTGTCTCGTTGTTGTTTGTGATGATGCTTCAAAAGTCGTTGCAATATTGAGTGGATTTTTGACATTCTCATCTAAAGAATGCCCATTCTTCACAACAAGATCAATCTGAAAATATACAAATTCAAATCTGACCATCTTCTCCATTTTGAATACTTAATTGTCAGTTTTGTTCTATACAATATGCAGATGCTGGGTTTGCAAGTCAAACTGTAGATTGTTTTTTGAATACTTTGTTTACTAAGTTTTTGCTTTGGATTACAATAGAATTGTCTGGGTTGTCTTTTACAAAAAAATATCAAAAAACTAGTAATCATCATAAAATCAATCAAAAAAGAAAATTTTTCATAAGTATTGCTAAATAAGTAAAGTTTTGACAGCCTTATATATTGATTTTTTCTAAATTTTCAATATAAAAACAAAATGGGTGTCTTATACATCTATTTATACCTCATTTTTTTGTGATGACTTTTGTTGTAAACATTATAAAACAAGACAAGAATCAGAAAAAACCAGCAAATATAAAACTGCTTTTGGATACAGATTCTCCCATGATGGCGAGAAAGTTTATTGAAAATACGGGATTGGTTTTGTTGGGATTAAATGATTATAAGTGAGACTCCTCTTCTTTTTGACCAGTTTTTGTTGATGTTGCGTATGATAAACAGGAAATGCGTGTGATTGGAAAGTCAGATTTTTCTTTGAAAGATTTGTTTATGTTTTTCTTGGAATTGGAGATGGATGTCGTTGGATGAAATACTTTTGTAAACCCCAAATCAAATGAAGAGATAAATCAGATTCTTTTGGAATGTAAAAAAGAAATAGAAGAAGCAATAAAATTGGCTCAAGAATATATGCAGAAAAGTGATAATTCTCAAAAAATTTATTTGGAAAGTGAATGATTGGCTAGAGCCAAAGATGTAATTGCTTGGTCTTTGGATAAAGTAAATACTTTGCTTGTAGATAAATGAGCTTTTGTTTCGTCCAAAGACTTGAGATTGATCAAAGAAAAGGTGGAAAGTTTGAAAAAATTAAGAATGTGAACAAACTATGAAAAAATTAGGGATATGCTTCAAGAGCTTTTTTCTATTGTAGACCATATAGAAGAGGATTATTTTGCATCTTTGAAAGATGAATCTACTGTGTTATTTGATTGAACTGTGGTTACACAAAATGATTTGGAAAGACAGGTTTCAATTTTGGAAAAAGTCAGAAAACAGCAAGAATTTGGTGGAACTGTGCCAGCAAAAAGGAAAGATTATGTGATTTTTGGAAGGTTTTTGGTGTTTTTGTCCTTTTTGAAAAAAGATTTGCTAAATTTATTCAAAAATTCATTGTCTTATGTAGATAGAATCTTTGATTTTTTGCAAATATGAGTGGTTATGGCTATATGTATTTTATCTTTTTTTCTTGTTTTTGGAGGAACGAATTTGGAAAATATATACTATTCGCTTTTTTCTTTATGATTCCTGTGATTCTTAGCTTATATATTTTCTTTATTTAAAATAAAAAATCCTTTGACTACGATAGTGATTTTTGTTTTGATGTTTATATTTTATTATATTAGTTTGCCTATATTAAAAAATACATTTGCTTTATTTTAATCTGATTTTGTAATGTTTTTTGCACTAATATTGTTGGTTTTGCTTGCTTGTGTTTTTTATTTTTACTTTTTGTGATTGTGGTTTTTGGCTTTGTTGCCATTAGTTTTTTTGCTATGATGACTAATATATTCTATTGCAAAAACTCCCTTATCATTTTCCAAACTTAATATTGGTCGCTATGGTTTTTATATAGCTTGGTTTGTAATTTTATTGGCTGTTTATGGGATTTTGAGTTTTGTAAATATCTGAAGTTTGCCTGCTTTGTTGTGGATTGTTTCTTGAAATGCTGTATTTATGATCGTATCTTACATATTAAATTATAAAGACTGAATCAATATTTCCAAGTTTGGTTATTATTTGTGATTGTGAGTTTTGTTGTTGATGTGATTGTGGATTTTGCCAATGAATTTGCGAATTTCTTTGATTACTATGCTATTGTCATTGCATTTCTGATTTATTTGATTTTTGAAATTTATTATAGGAATTTGGACAGAAATAGAAAAAAGTTATTTATACAACTTGTTTGTGAGTGCCTTGCTTTTGCTTTCGGTTTTGATTTTGTCTTGGATAGGTTTTTTGCCTTTGGCTCTGGCTTTGATTAGTGTGATTTTGCTTTGATTGTATTTGTGATTGTGGCGATTTGTTCAGAAAATCCCAAATAATCGTGGTCGTATTTCTGTTAGGCGTATTTTGGCTGGAGAAAAAGTCCTCAATAAAACTTTCTTTTCAAATGATGCTTTGTCGTGGATATATGATTTTGTAGTGAATATGCCTCAGATTTATAGATATGTTTTGGAATTTTTGAATGTTTTATTGGTTTTGATTTTGTTTGTATTTTTTATTTCAAACTGGGCTGAAGTTTCATCCTATCATCATTTGTTTTATTGGATTGTGATTTCTGTGTTTATAGGGAATATTTTGTTACTAAAAAAAATACAATATACTAGTTCTTTCCAAAATTTCTTTTTGTTTGTGGTAATAAATTTTGCTGTATATGTCAATTTGTTCTCTTATTTTGAATCAAATATAAAATCTGTTGTTTTGTGGTCGGTCATTTGGAATATTTTCACAAGTATTTTATTGTTTGTTTTGCCCAAAAAATATAGATCTTTATTTAACCACAAAGATTATTGGTATTGGATTGTTGCTAGTATTTTGGTGTTTTTGATGAATGTTTTTCTTTTGTTGAAATCTGGAATGGCTGGGGAGTTGATTTTCTTTTTGTTGCTTTTGTATGTTTGAATAGAATCAATGTTGATTTTTTATGGGATTAAATATGTAGAAAATCATTTTTGATTGGAAGATTAAAATCAATTTGGGATTGTAATTGTGATTGTTCCTGAATATCTTCATGGAGCTTGATGTGCAGGTACTGCGACTTCCAATGAAACATTTGGTAATTCTACTTTACAAGCGCTATTGTCATTGCCGCTAATTTTTTCAATTAAAGTAAGTGGAGTATCATAAAATTGAGCTCCAGAGCCATTATAACCAGCACAAGCTGAATTTCATTTTACAATAGGAGTATCGTTGGAAATCAGAATATTTGATCCTGAAATTATATCTCAATTTTGATTGCTCAAGTCTGATGCTTGAATTGAAAATGCTCGTCAATCTAATCATATATAATCAGCACAATATCGTGTAGAAGGGCTAAATGTTCCTGAAAAATTATATCGTTGGCTATCTAAATTTCCTCATTGAGTTCCCAAATCTATATTTGTACTGTAAGAACATTCTGTAATTCATCAAGTAATTGTAAGTGATACATCAATATCTCCAGTTCATTGGCTTCCTCAATAAAAAATGCTTTCTTGTAATGTGATAATATTTCGGTCTACATCCAATTGTGCATAAACCGTTTTTGTTCAAAAGCCATCAGAAAGTATTCGATTTTTGCTTGTTGCAAAATTTTCCCAACTTGATCGCTCTAGAGATTCATTTTTAAATCTCATTTGGCTTGCTCAAGATGCAGAAAGACTTAGTAAAACATTTGGAGATTCTGTAGTAGTATTTCAATTGTTTATTTTTAGACTTGCTTCGATTTCTCAATTTTCGTTTCAATTCTCATCTCAATTTTCATCTTCCTCTTCGTCTTGAGTTGCTGCGAAATATGAAAAATGATTTGTTTCAAAAGATACTATGGTTGTGTTATTTTGAATAGAAAGATCTCACTTTTTTTCATAAGTTCGTTGTATTCAATCATTGGAAGAATATATAGAAATATCGCTGTTTTCTGGAATATTAGATACTGGCAAAGAGATCGTTGCATTGTTGTTTAAGCTTAATCCGATTTCTTCATTTCATACTGATATCATAGAGATTACTGGTTCATTATTTATGATGGAAAATCATTGATAAGTCTGAATTGGATTTATTATTCCTGTGAAGTTAGTTGAGTTTGTGGTATTTGTAATTTGGGTGTTTGTATTCAAAGATAATAATCCAGCGTCACTCAAAATATCTATTTTGGCAGGAACATTCCCATTTGTATCTCTAAAAGATATTTTATTACTTCCAGATAAAACATTCCCAAAAATATTGTTATTTGTATCTTCATATCATTTTTTGATAAATTCATTTTTGATTGTAGTACTATTGTTTGTATTTGGAATATATACTGGAGATGTTCAAACTAAAGCCACAATATTATTTGCTGTTTGTCAATTATAAGTTGTAAATTCTCATCACACTATAATTGTTCAATCTTTTTTGATTTTTATTACTGATACTGAATTATTGAATCATGCTCAGATTTTGAAGGAATCGTCAAAAGATCAATCAGAATTTAATCTGACAATTCTGTTTGCAGTTTGGCTATTATAGCTTGTAAAACTTCCACCCACGATAATTTTTCCATCTTCTTGGATTGCTATTGTTGTGACTTCTCCATTAAATCCAGCTCCAATATTAAATGATGAATCAATTGATCCATCGGGGTTTAATCTGATGATTCTATTTGTGCTTTGACTATTATAGCTTGTAAAGTTTCCACCTACGATGATTTTTCCATCTTCCTGGATTGCTATACTATTTACAATATTGTTAAATCAGTTTCCAATTCCAAATGTAGTATCAATAGATCAATCAGAATTTATCCTGACTATTCTATTTCTATTTTGTCACTTATATTCAGTAAAGTCTCCGCCTACTATGATTTTTTCATCTTCTTGAATTGCTATCGTTTTTCCAAAATCCTTTAATCATTGTCGCCCAATAATAAAACTAGAGTCATATGTCCAATCGCTATTTACTCTGACAATCCCTTTTGAGCTTTGTCCTATAAATGATGAAAAATTACCGACAATAATAATTTTTCAGTCACTTTGTTCTATCATATCGCCAACCTCTCAATTAAACCGACTTTGTTGAGCTATTTTTGTAGATCAATCAGAATTTAACACAAATCCATTTGCTACTGATTGTCCTGCAAAATTCCAAAAAGCTCCTCCTACAGCGATATCTCAGTTGCTTTGTGCTAATATAGTGTTGGGTACAATGGGATTGTATTGGTTATGTCATGGATTAAAATTAGAGTCTAGATTTCAATTTATATCAATTCTAGCTAGTCTTCCAGCAGCTTGTCCTTTATAGCTTGAAAAAGCTCCTCCTACAAGGATTTTTTCATCATTTTGAATGCTTAAAGTTGTTACTTTATCGTTAAATCCATTTTGTCAGTTTCCAAAAATAGGGTCTATATTTGCATTTCGGGAAAATCAAAAATTGCTAATAGATAGAAATATTATGTATATTGTTAAAGTTATTGATGATAGTGCTTTTTTCATAAAAACTTGTTATATAAATTCATATATAATTTTATTTAAAATCAGCTTTTTGTCATTTATTTGGGGCTTGTTTTGGTTTGTGGGCTTGACATTTTTGTTAATTGTTTTTTAAAATCAGTTTGGTAGTGTAATAGTGATAACTCCTTGATAACTACCAGGAGCTTGGTAAGCAGGAACATTTACTTTGATTTTTACATTTTCTAGATCCACTCTACAGATTTTGTCGTTATTTTCTTGTTCTATTTTTTCCATTAAAGAGAGAGGGCTTGCAAAAAATTGTGTTTCTTCTCAGTTGTGCCCTGTACAAGAAAGATCCCCTTGTACTGCTGGAGTATCGTGAGAAATAAACACATTTGTGCCTGAGATTGCTTCTCCATTTTGACTTGTTAGATCAGTTGTTTGAATAGTAAAAACTCGTCATTCAAGTCATTTGTAGTCACTACAATATCGGTTTGCTGGTGCAAAATCTCCAGTAAAAACATATCAAGCTGGATTTAAATGTGAATCTTGGTTTCATAGATTTACAGATGTTCAGTATACGCATTCTGTTTCGCCTCCCAAAATAGATAACCTAATATGACCTTGTCATTCTTGTCATGTTTGAGAGGATTCTTGTCCGTATAGAATACTTTCTGATACATCAAATATTTGTCCATCAATTTCAAATTGAGCATTTACTGTTTTATTACCAAATCATTCAGAAAGAGTTCGACTTTTGTTTGTGCTATAATTTTCTCGATCAGATCGAGTAGATCATTGATTTTTAAACCTCATTTGACTTGCTCATGGAGCAGCGATAGTGAGAGTTACATTTTGAGAATCAGTAGAGCTATCTCAGTTGTTTATCAAAAATACTCACTCAGTATTTTCTGTGATAGCAAAATAAGTGAAGTGATTAGTTGTAAATGAAGCAACTGGTATGATATCTTCTTCAATTTCTAATGTGGTGATTATGGTTCATTTTTCATAAGTTCGATTGCTTCAATCTTGAGAAGAATAGATATTTAGTGGAAATCAAATGGCGTCCTCATCATAGACTGGAATTATAATTTTGGCAACTCAATTGCTAAGTAATAATTTTTCTTGTGGATTTCCCACTTGAATGGCTCCCCATACTTCTTTACCATTTACTGACTCCTCAGCATCATAATAAGGCGTGATTGGTGCGAAAACTCATGTATAATTGTTTCAGTTGTTGTTTTTGAATTGTAGATTTTTTG
>CAZOFM010000019.1:0-11256 GCA_964579255.1 uncultured Candidatus Peribacteria bacterium | reverse complement strand
GGTCACGTAGATCATGGTAAAACAACATTGACTGCTGCTATTACAACAGTAGCTGCTACAAAGGGTTTTGCAAAAGCTTCTGATTATCAAACAATTGATAATGCGCCAGAAGAAAAAGCAAGAGGAATTACTATTGCTACAAGGCACGTTGAGTACGAAACAGACACAAGACACTATGCTCATATTGATTGTCCGGGTCACGCCGATTATGTGAAAAATATGATCGTTGGTGCTGCACAAATGGATGGAGCTATATTAGTTGTTGCTGGTACTGATGGACCTATGCCTCAAACAAGAGAACATATCTTGTTGGCAAAGCAAGTGAATGTTCCAAAAATTGTTGTATTCCTAAATAAGTGTGACATGGTGGATGATCCAGATATGTTGGAGCTTGTAGAGGAGGAGGTTAGAGATTTATTGGCAAAGCAGGGTTATGGTGCAGATGAGCCAGTGCCTATTATTAGAGGATCTGCTCTAAAGGCTACAGAAAACCCAACAGATGCTGAATGAGCTGCTAAGCCGATTTGGGATTTGTTGAATGCGTTGGATACATATATTCCAGTGCCAGTTAGAGACAATGAAAAACCTTTCTTGATGCCTGTTGAAGATGTGTTTTCTATCAAGGGTAGAGGAACTGTTGCTACAGGAAGAATTGAAAGAGGTATTATAAATATGAACGATGAAATAGAAATTCTTGGTCTAGGAGCTGAGCCACAAAAGACAGTTGTAACTGGGGTGGAGATGTTTCACAAACAATTTGATCAGGCTGAGGCAGGTATGAATGTTTGATTGTTGCTTAGAGGAGTAGATAAGGATCAAATAGAAAGAGGTCAAGTTCTTTGTAAGCCAGGAACTGTAAAAGCTTATCAAAAATTTGAGGCAGAGGTGTATGTATTGAAAAAAGAAGAGGGAGGAAGGCATACTCCGTTTATGACTGGTTATAGACCACAATTCTATATGAGAACTACGGATGTTACAGGAAATATTCAATTAAAAGATGGTGTAGAGATGATTATGCCTGGAGATAATGCAAAAATAGATGTAGAGCTTATATATCCAGTTGCTATGGAGGAAGGATTGAGATTCGCGATTAGAGAGGGAGGAAGAACAGTTGGAGCTGGAGTTGTTACAAAAATCAACGATTAATTTAATATTTAGAGCCTAGTTCTGCTTTTGTAGGGCTAGGACCTAAGTACTAAGTTTTTTTATATACTTGTATTTTATTGATATGTCAGAAAAAGTAAAAGCAAGCAAAGTCAAAAAAGAGACAAAAGCTAAGTTGAGAATAAAGTTGAAGAGTTATGATGCGAGAATGTTAGAGTCCTCAGTGTCTAAGGTTATAGGTTTGCTTATCAAGTCTTGAGCTGAAATTAAATGACCAATTCCTTTGCCCAAAAAAAGAAGGATGTACACGGTTCTCAAATCAAACTTTAAATATAAGGATGCTAGAGAACAGTATGAAAGAATTACTTACTCTAGGATGGTCGACGTTGTAGAGCTTTGATCAAAGACTATGGAATATCTACAAAATCTAGTTATTCCTGTGTGAGTTTTGGTAGATGTAAAGGTTTTCTAATTATTTTAGTTTAATGAATAATTGTCCCAATGAATAAAGGTTGATTGATAGTTAAAAAACAAGAAATGACGAAAATTCGAGTCGGTGAGGAGTTTCTTCCTGTGACTGTAGTCAAAATTATGCCACAAGAAATAGTTAGGTTTAAGTCTGACGAAAGCGATGGTTATGTGGCTGTTGTTGTTGGAGTAGATAAGTATGAAAAAGATACAAAAAAATGAAAAGTTGTTTCTTACAAAAAAATGGTTGAATTTAAAGTAGATTCAGACTATGTTCAAAACAATCAGATTGGTTGATTGATTGATATAAATTCATTAGAATGAGTAGAGTCTGTAGATGTAACTTGAATATCAAAAGGAAAGGGCTTTCAATGAGTTATGAAAAGACACAACACAGCTGGTTTGCCTGCTACTCACGGTCATAAGTTTACAAGAACCGGTTGATCCAAGTGAAGTAGAAAACCAAGAGGTACTGCAAAAGGGCATCCTCATGCTGGACATATGTGAGCAGAGCGTATTACTCTCAAAGATATTAAGATCTTGGATTCTGTGCAGACAGACAAAGAGCAGCTTCTCGTTTTGAAAGGATCTTTGCCTTGAGCTTATAATGGGTTGTTGAGATTATCTTTGCGTTAGTTTGTAGTAATTAATTCTTATATTATTAACTTGTTTATTAATGTCGTATTCTATAGATATATATGATCAGAAGTGAAAAGTTGTTTCCAGTGTGAAACTAAATGCTGAAATTTTTTCTGATTCTGTGATAAATGAATCTTTGATTCACGAATATGTGCTTTTGCAATCTAGCAATGCTCGCTATAATATTGCGAGTGTAAAGGGTAGATGAGAGGTTGTTGGTTCTGGTAAAAAATTGTTTAGGCAAAAAGGTACTGGAAATGCAAGAGTTGGAGATAAGTATTCTCCAATTAGAGTGGGTTGAGGTGTTGCGTTTGGTCCAAGATGAGAAAGAAATTTCAAAAAGTCAATGAATAAAAAAGCAAGAGCACAGGCTTTGGCGTGAATTATCACTATCAAGGCCAAAGAAAAAGAGCTAATGTGACTAAAAAGCTTTGATATGTCTGCTCCAAAGACAAAAGATATGGTTGATCTTATCAAAAATATTGGAGTAGATGGTAAAAAAACTCTATTTGTTTTGGATACAAAAAATGAACTTATAGAAAAGTCGCTAAGAAATATAAAAAATATAAAATATGTAAAAGTCTGATATTTAAATCCATTAGATCTGCTATGGGCGGATAGAGTTGTGTTTTTTGAAACAGCTGTGGATGTTATCAATACAAAATAGTTTATTTGCTTTTATAAGATAGACATGGTATTTGCACAAAAATTACAAAAAAGAGCTAAAAAGAGTCTTGAAAAGAATGTTATAAATAAGTTTTCTGTCTATGATGTGATTCTCGCACCAATTATTACAGAAAAATCTTATAAGTCTCAAGATTCAGCTAATAAATATTATTTTAAGGTTCACAAAAAAGCGAACAAAAATGATGTAAAAGAGGCTGTTCAGTATTTTTATAAGGTTGTTCCTCAGTCTGTTAATGTGGTAAATGTTGTGTCCAAACATAGAACACAAAGATGATTGGTTAGAAAGTCTTATAAAAAAGCAATAGTGACTTTGGCTGAAAAAGACAAAATAGAGCTTGGCTTATAGAATATATTTATGTTTTGATTTTTATTATAAAATGGCAGTAAAAAAGTATAAACCATATACACCATCAAGGCGTTTTATGATTGGATATGACTTCAGTGATTTGACATCCAAGAGGCCAGAAAAGACTCTGACTCGTCCATTGTCCAAAAGCTGATGAAGAAACAATCAATGAAGAACCACTGTTAGGTGGATGTGATGAGGTCACAAAAGATTGTATAGGTTGGTGGATTTTAGAGGTTATGATAAAATACATATTCCTGCAAAAGTAGCTTCTGTGGAGTATGATCCAAACAGGACAGCTAGAATTGCTTTATTAAACTACGCTGATTGAGAAAAAAGATATGTTTTAGCTTGGAAATGAATCGTGGTTTGAGAAGAAGTGATGTGTGGAGTTGACTCTCCGATCAAGGCGGGAAATAGAAAACAGCTAAAAGACATTCCAGAATGAATGAATATATTTGCTTTGGAAATCACTCCTTTTTCAAAGGCTAAGTTGATAAAATCAGCATGAGCTTTTGCAACAATATCAGGTAGAGATGAAGATCAAAAAAAGGTTTTTATTAGAATGCCATCAGGTGAGGTTAGAAAGTTTGATGAAGCTTGTTGGGCTACTATCTGAGAATTATGAAATGATCAGCACAAAAATATTGTAATTTGAAAAGCTTGAAGACAAAGATGGTTGTGAAAGAGGCCAAGAGTTCTTGGTAAGAGTATGAATCCGGTTGATCATCCGCATGGTTGATGAGAATGACATGCACCTATTGGTTCAAAAAAGTGACCAAGATCATTTACTGGAAAAAATGTTTCAGCTTGAATCAAAACAAGAAGAAAGAAAAAATGGTCTACTAAGTTTATTGTTTCAAAAAGAAAGAAAAAATAATTTTTAATTATTAGTTATTAGCTAACAATGGCAAGATCACTGAAAAAAGGGTTTTATGTGAATCCAAAAATAGCTCAAAAAGTAAAAGAAATGACAGACTCTTGAGAAAAAAAGATAATAAAAACTTGGGATAGGGCTTGTCAAATCACTCCAGATATGTTGTGATTCACTTTCGCTGTTCATAATTGAAGACAGTTTGTGAGTGTGTATATTACAGAGGATATGATGGGTCATAGATTGTGAGAATTTGCTCCAACAAGAACATTTAGGGGGCATCCATTTTAATCCCAAATTGGTTTTAGATTTAAACAATGATTAATTATGAGTAATAGTATGTCTGCTACATTGAAATATGCTCTAGTATCTCATATAAAGATGGAGCTAATGGCCAAAATGGTTAGATGAAAAGGTGTGCAAGAAGCTTTGGATACTTTGCAGTTTTTGCCAAAAAAATCGGCTAGAGCTTTGTATAAAGTTATAAAGTCGGCTCAAGATAATGCTGTAAAAAATGCAAATAAAGATGCCAAAACTCTGTATATCAAAACTATAGATGTTTGAATGGCTCCAAAATTAAAAAGAATAAGATTCACATCAAGGTCTAGAGTTAGTCGTTATGCTAAATATAGATCTTTTGTGAGAGTTGTTTTAGATAGTAAATAATCTTTGATATGTGACAAAAAGCAAATCCAGTTTGAATGAGAGTTGGTGTGGTGAAATCATGGCCATGTGAATGGTTTGGTAAAACAAGGGCTATGTGATCAGATTTTTTTGTTGAAGATATAGAAATAAGAAGATATATAGAAAAAACTTTCCCTAGAACAGCTATATCCAAGGTTGTTATCAGAAAAACTGCTAAGGAATGAGAAATAATAATCTTTACATCCAAGGTTGGAGTTCTAATGTGAAAACAGTGAGCTAGAATCAAGGAGTTTGAAAAAAACCTAAAAGATGTTTTTGATAAGGATTTCAAAATAATTGTAAAAGAAGTTAGGAACCCAGAATTATCTGCAAAAATTATGGCTGAATTTATCGTTTCACAGTTGGAAGGAAGGATGCCTTATAGAAGAGTTGCAAAAAATGTGCTTCAAAGAATTATGGAAAAGTGAGCTTCTGGAGCAAAAATCCAAATCTGATGAAGATTGAATTGAGCAGATATCGCTAGGTCTGAAAAGTTTATAGAAGGTAGAGTGTCTTTACAAACTTTTAGGTCTGATATAGATTATTGTCATATGCAGGCAAAAACAAAATATGGTGTTTTGTGAGTAAAAGTTTGGATTCAAAAATGAGTTTTAAATACAAAAAGCTCATCAAGTAAAAAACGCAATAATTTTATTTAGTGTGGATTAAAAAATGTTATTAACTCCAAAAAGATGGAAATATAGAAAACCAATCATCAAGTCTTTAACTTGAAAAAGTACAAGAGGGACTACAGTTGTTTACTGAGAATATGGTTTGAAGGCAACTACTAGTTCTTACGTTACAAATAGAGAGATAGAGGCGGCAAGAAAGGTGATAGTTAGACATATTAGAAAGATCTGAAAATTATGGATTAGAATATTTCCTGATGTTCCTTTTACGAAAAAATGATTGGAAATGCCAATGGGTAAGGGAAAAGGAGATGTAGATGTATATACAGCGCCAGTTAGAAAATGAAAAATAATGTTTGAAGTAAGTGGTCTAAGTGAAAAGGAAGCAAAAGAGGTTTTGACCAAGGCATCAAAAAAGCTTTCTGTAAAAGCTAGAGTTGTTGCTAGATGAGAAATTAGATAGTTTTATTTGTTTTATCGTTTGATATAATGAAAGGAAAAGCTTTGTTTGTCAAAGAGTTATCTTGAAAGTCTATAAAAGAGTTGGTGGAAATGAGGAAAAAACTCAAAAAAGAGCTTTTTGAATTAAAGTCCAAAAATGCTATTAGAGGGTTAAAAGAAACTCATAAAATAGCCGACACAAAAATAAAAATAGCTAGAATTAACACTTTTTTAGCACTTAAAATCAAAGAAAAAGATGGCAATAATATGAAATAAAAACATCCAAGAGCTTGTATGAGAAGTAGTAAGCGACAAAACAAATAAAACTCGCGTAGTTTTGGTGAAATCAGTAAGAGTTCATCCCCTTTATAGAAAAAGATTTATTGTGAGGAAGAAATACTATGTTCACGACGAAGAAAACACCACAAAAGTTGGTGATACAGTGAAAATTAGAGAAACAAAACCTATGAGTAAGCTAAAAAGATGGGTTTTGATAGAAAAACTATAAAATATTTATTTGCTTTTTTTAGAGAATGTTAAAATTAGAGACAGTTGCGAATGTTGCGGATAATACAGGAGCCAAAAAGGTTAAGGTAATCAGAATCCTAAAATCTTCTATGGCGAAATCTGCTACAGTTGGCGATAAACTAACAGTCGCAGTACAAAGCGTTTGAGTTCCTTCTTCTGTAAAAAAGGGGGAAATAGTTCAAGCAATGGTAGTTAGAGCCAAAAAAGAAATAGCAAGAAAAGATGGTACATATGTTAGATTTTGAGATAATGCAGTTATTCTGTTATCAAAAGATGCAAAATGAGAACTTAAACCCATTGGAAAAAGAATATTCTGACCTGTTGCTAGAGAATTAAGAGATTTGTGATACAGAAATATTACAAACATGGCCGAGGAAGTTGTATAATAATCAAAAAATAAATCAGATTTTAATTGTTATAATTTAGTATTTCAATGAAAAAATTAAGAACTGGAGATCCTGTAATTGTAATCACAGGTAAATATAAAGGCAAGGTGTCTTCTATTACGAAAGTTGGTGAAGACAGGGTTTGGGTGAAATGAGTAAATGAAGTGAAAAAGGCTGTAAAATGAAAGGGGTTTGTAAAAAAACATCTTTCTATACATATTTCAAATGTTGCATACTATGACGAAACAGCTAAAAAACCTTCAAGAGTTGCTATATCTATCACGAAAGACTGAAAAAAAACTAGAAAGTTAGTAAAAACAAATAAGGAGATTAAATAATTTTATTGTGTTTATTATAAACAATGAGTTCACTACAACAATTTAATAAAGAGTTGGTTCCTGCATTAAAAGAAAAGCTAGGACTAAAAAACATAAACTCTGTTCCAAAAATAGAAAAGATTATTGTTTCTGTAGGAATTGGATCCTTGGCAACAAGAAAATCTGTTAAGGATTTTGATGAGATTGAAAAAAACATTATCAAAATAACATGACAAAAACCTACTCTTATCAAAGCAAAGCAGTCAGTTTCCAACTTTAAACTTAGAGAAGGAATGCCTGTAATGTACAAAACAACAATGAGAGGAGTGAGGGCTTATGACTTTTTGGATAGATTTGTAAAGGTTGTTTTACCTAGATTGAGAGACTTTTCAGGACTATCCTCCAAATCTTTTGATCAAAAAGGAAATCTAAATATTTGAGTTGTAAATTATGGAGTGTTTCCAGAATTGCATGTAGATGATGTGAATATTCCTATGTGATTGCAAATTACAATAGTTACAACAGCAAAAAATCCAGAACAATCCCAAATATTATTGCAGGAATTATGATTATTATTTAAATAGTACAACTTTAGTTTATATTTAATATCAATGGCAAGAGCTTCGTTAAAATCAAAACAATGGAAGATGTATGAGCAAAGGTTTATCAAAAACAAAGAGCTAAAACATCCTACCAAGTATTATAATAGATGTAGATTATGTGGTAGGTCAAAATCTTATGTTAGAGATTTTGGTGTTTGTAGAGTTTGTTTAAGAACTTATGCTAGAGAGTGATTGATTATGTGATTAAAGAAGGCAAGTTGGTAATTTTTTATTTTATGAATATTGCAAGTAATGAGCTATGTAAATGCACCAATTCATGATTTGTTGATTAGAATCAAAAACGCTTATATGGCAAGGAAAACTGTCATAGAAGATGTATCTTTTTCTAAATTTAAGCGACAAGTTCTTGAATTGTTAAAAGAGTATAATTTTATAAAAGACTTGGAATTGGTAGAAGAGGCATCCAAGAAATTTATAAAGATTCATCTAAAGCCAGTGAGAGATCCGGTAAATGATATCCCAACTGTGAAGTTTTATTCAAAACCTTCTAGAGCTTGGTATGTTAGATCCAAGGATATCCATTCTGTTGCATGAGGAAAAGGAATTGGAATAATATCCACCAACCAATGATTGATGGCGTCTCATGTTGCAAAAAACAAAAAGCTTGGTTGAGAACTTATAGCAGAAATATATTAGTGTTTTATTAGTATAATTTAAATAATGTCAAAAATTGGTAAACAACCTATACTTATAAAAGAAGGTGTAGAAGTAAATATCAAAGGAAGAGATATATCAGTAAAAGGACCAAAATGAGAATTATCCTATACTTTTTTGGAGCATGTTGATGTGAAGATCAATGATTCTCAAATTGAGGTGTCAGTTAAATCTGATGAGCACAGAAAGTTCCGAGGATTAACTAGGACTTTGATCTCAAATATGCTAGAAGGAGTTACTGATTGATTTGAAAAAAAACTATTGGTGATGTGAGTTGGTTTTTCTGCTAAAAAAGAGTGAAACTCTTTGCAACTTGCCCTAGGTTTTTCTCACAGAATTACTTTTGAAGTTCCTTCTTTGGTAGAGTTTGAGGTAGAGCAAGATGCAAAATGAAACTATGTCATTACTTTAAAAAGTATAGACAAGCAGTTGTTGTGAGAAACTGCATCCAAAATTAGAGCTCTTAGAAAACCAGAGCCATACAAATGAAAATGAATCAGATATATAGATGAAGTTGTGAGATTAAAAGCTGGAAAAACTGCTGCTAAAAAAGATTAGTTTTTGCTCAGCGATTTAAATAAATTTATTTGTGTTGTTTTACAATCATGCAAAATTTAAAATCTACAAGAAAGTGAAAATTCGCAAACTTTTTGAGAAGGAAAAATAGAGTAAATACCTCTATCAAATCTCAAAATCCTGATTATAGGATTGTTGTGAATAGATCAAATAAATATATCAAAGCTCAGTTGCTAGACAAAAGCTGATCTGTTCTTTGATTTGTTTGTGATAAAGGTTTGAAATGAGACACAAAAACTCAAAGAGCTCACGAAGCTGGACTACTTTTAGCAAAAACAATAAAAGAAAAAAAGATCAAAAAAGTTGTTTTTGATAGAAATGGTTTTTTGTATCATGGAAGAGTAAAGTCTTTTGTGGAAGGTTTGAGAGCTGGTGGGGTTGCATTATAGTTTGTTTATTTATTATATAATTTATTGTGCCAATGAGAAGATGAAATAAAGATAGGACAAAAAAGGAGTTCGATGAATTGTTGTTGGAGGTAAGAAGAGTAACAAGAGTTACAACTTGAGGAAGAAGAATGTCGTTTAGGGCTATTGTTTTGGTATGAAACAAAAAATGAAAAATCTGACTTTGAATCGCAAAAGGAGCCGATGTTTCTATTGCTGTATCCAAAGCATCTCGTGAAGCATACAAAAATATGTTTGTTGTTCCTTTGACCAAAGCAAATACAGTTCCTTATACAACGACTACAAAATATAAGTCTTGTATTGTTAGATTGTTGCCAGCACAAGCAGGTACTGGTCTAAAAGCATGATCTTCTGTGAGATCTGTTTTGGAATTGGCTGGTTATGATAATATGTTATCCAAGATAATTGGTTCAAACAATAAGTTGAACAACGCAATGGCTACAATAAAATGACTATCTAGTTACAAACACAAAGATTTTTTTACAAGTATAGTGGCTGATAAAAAGCAAGAAACTGAAGAAAAAGTAGAGAAGAAAGCTCCTGCAAAAAAGCCAGCTGCTAAAAAAGATGCTAAACCAGTGGCAGAAAAGAAAGTTCCTACGAAGAAACCAGTTACTAAAAAAGAAGCAAAGCCAACTGTAGAAAAAGTAGAGAAGAAAGCTCCTGCAAAAAAGCCAGCTGCCAAAAAAGAAACAAAAGCTGTTGCAGATAAAAAGCCAGCTGCTAAAAAAGAAACAAAAGCTGCTGCAGAAAAGAAAACTCCTGCAAAAAAGCCAGCTGCTAAGAAGGAAGAAAAATAATTTTTAACTACTTTGATTTGTTCAAATGAAATTACATACACTCAAAAGAAGTAAATGAATTGTTTCAAAATCCAAAAGACTTGGAAGATGAGACGGTTCTGGAAAAGGTAATTACTCTACAAAAGGTTTAAAGTGACAAAAGTCTAGAAGTGGAGTGAGTATCAAGCCATTTTTTGAATGATGACAAACGTCCATTGTTCAAAGAATCCCAAAAGCTAGATGATTCAAAAGATATTTCAAACTAATAAAGGACATATCTGTAATCAATCTTGGAAATTTAAATAAAGATGAAAGAATTACAGACTGAATGAAAATATCAAAAGAAACATTAAAAGAGCTTGGATATATCAAAAAGAGAGCTTCTTATGTGAAAATTCTTTGAAATGGTGATTGGACCAAAAAAGTTGAATTTGTAGATATAGATTTCTTTTCAAAAACTGCAGAAGAAAAAATCGCAAATCCTGCGAAATCAGTTGCTAAGAAAGAAGCAAAGCCAGTTGTAGAAAAAGTAGAGAAGAAAGCTCCTGCAAAAAAGCCAGCTGCCAAAAAAGAAACAAAAGCTACTGCAAAAAAGCCAGCAGCTAAAACAGCAACAGCAAGCAAAACAGAAAAGAAAACAACAAGCAAAAAAACTAAATCAGAATAGTTTTTATGAATAATGTTTTGATAATGAACAAAATTATTAAGAAAATACAAAATGTTTTGGAAAATAAGTCATTAAAGAAAAAGTTTATATTTACACTGGCTATGCTAGCTTTGTATAGACTTTTGGTTTTTGTACCAGTTCCATTCGTAGATATTACTGCTTTGATGGATAGAACCATCGATGCTACTGCAGGATGAGGATTGGGCTATTTTGTGATGCTTTTGTGATGAGCTTTAGATAGCTTTTCAATCATAGCAATATGACTTGCGCCTTACATTAATGCTTCGATTATTATGCAATTGATGTGATCTGTGATTCCAAAATTAGAAGAATTGACAGAACAATGAGAAGCTGGACAACAAAAAATTCAACAATATACTAGATATCTTACATTGCCTTTGGCTTTTGCTCAAGGTATAGGAATGGTTTACTTTATCAACTATATGT
>CAZOFM010000018.1:7604-11257 GCA_964579255.1 uncultured Candidatus Peribacteria bacterium | reverse complement strand
GGATGCGATTGAGCGGCAGAGACGCGATTAATCGCGTCTGTAGATGGGATGCGGGGATATGCAATGCGGGATGTTTTGTCAAAAAAATGTTTGATTTTTGTTTGGGGAATGTTTATAATTGGGATGTTTATATAGTAAAGGAGAAAGGATGGAGAAAAATATTGCTTTCATTGACGGACAAAATTTGCATCTTGGTACAAAATCAGAATGACGATCTATAGACTTCAAAAGATTCAGAATTTATCTTGATAAAAAATATCAGGTAAAAGAAGTTTATTTGTTTTTATGATTTTTAGATGAAAATGAACAAAAACTTTATAGCAATCTACAAAAATCTGGTTATATATTGATGTTTAGAGAGCATAATTCTCATATGTTATGAAAAAAGAAATGAAATGTAGATGTAGATCTTGTATTTGAGCTGATGAGAAAACTCAAAGATGAAAAAGATTTTGACCAAATTGTTTTGGTTTCGTGAGATGGAGATTATATAAAATTAGTAAACTACTTGATAAAGCACGATTTGCTCAAAAAGATTTTATTTCCAAATAATAAATATTCTAGCCTTTATAAGAAAGAAATTTTTAGAAAATTATGAAGTAATATCAGTGGTGAATTTTTGAGAAAAAAATTAGAGTATAAAAAAAAGGTGCTGCCCTTAGGTAGTTAGCCGTTTGGTAAAGCATCCTTTGTCGTAATACAGTTTGTATTATAGTGACTTTTTTTTAAATTGCAAATCTTTTTTCTATCGACTCCGGGGTCTTTGTCAAAAAAATGTTTGATTTTGGGTTTTGAATTTGTATAATTAGAGAGATTTAGATACTTAATCAAAAAAATGAATCAGAATTTAATAATGTTTAATCAGAAAAAAATTAGAAGAACTCGAGATAATGACCAAGAATTACGATATTTTTCTGTAGTAGATGTTGTTTCCGTTTTGTCTGGAAGCTTAGATTGAAGAAATTATTGGAAAGTGCTAAAAAATAGGTTAAAAAAAGAATGAAGCGAAGTGGTTACATTTTGTAACCAGTTGAAATTATTAGCTGAAGATGGTAAAATGAGAAACACTGATGTCGCAGATACTCAAACAATATTTCGTATTATTCAATCAATCCCATCGCCAAATGCCGAGCCATTCAAACTTCGATTGGCTAAAGTTGGTTATGAAAGAATTGAAGAAACCGAAGATCCAGAATTATGAATAAATAGAGCTTTACAAAATTATATAAACAAGGGATACGATGAAAATTGGATAAATCAGAGATTAAAATCAATAGAAGTTAGAAAAACATTGACAGATGAATGGAAGAAAAGATGAGTATTAAACAAAGATTACGCTGTCCTGACAGATGAAATTACCAAAGCTCGAGCTGGTATGTCTACCAGAGAATATAAGGACTATAAGTCTTTGAAAAAAGAAAATCTTAGGGATAATATGAGTAATTTGGAGCTGATATTAAATATGTTGGCAGAAGCAAGTACTACTGAAATTTCTCAACAAGAACAGCCAACTAGTTTTGATAAAAACAAAGAAATTGCACATAGATGATGATCTGTTGCGTTGGAAGCAAGAAAAAAAATAGAAAAAGAAACAAAGAAAAAAGTAATCTCTCCAAAAAACCATTTATGAAAAAACAATTCTTTAGAAAATAGGTAATTTCTATCGACCCCGGGGTCGGTGGAAAAATTGATCAATTTTCTCTTGCAATTAGATTCTGTTTTTATATAGTGTCGTATGCGCACTTCTTGAAAGTGTTTTTAATTATGTGTAAAAATATAGTTTATGCCTACAATGAACCAACTTATCAAAAAAGGAAGACACAAGAAAAAAGCAAAATCCAAATCACCTGCTTTGCAATTTAGTGTCAACAAATTAAAAAGAAATAAGAAGGTAGAAAAGCCAGCACCATTCAAAAGAGGTGTTTGTCTTAGAGTTTCTGTAATGGGACCAAAAAAACCAAACTCAGCACAAAGAAAGTTTGCAAAAGTTAGACTTTCTAATGGAGCGGAAGTATTGGCATATATCCCAGGAGAGTCTCATACTTTACAAGAACACAGTGTGGTTTTGGTAAGATGATGAAGAGCAAAAGATCTTCCATGAGTAAGATATCATATCGTTAGAGGAAAATATGACGCGAATCCTGTAGATAAAAAGAGAAAAAGCAGATCTTTGTATGGTACAAAGAGACCAAAAGCTGCTGCTAATTAGTTTTTAATAATTTAATATTTACAATCAAAATGGTTGAGTCAACTCACAAAAAAGAAAAAATGATAAACTTTATCATGAAAGATGGTAAAAAAAGCGTTGCAGAGACTATATATAGAAAGACTCTACAAGAAATCAAAGCAAACTGACACATGAATCCTTATGTTGTTTTGGAAACTGCTTTGGAAAACGCAGCACCTACTATTATGGTAAAATCCAAGAGATTGGGAGGTTCTGTGTATCAAGTTCCTGTAGAAATCAAGCCAGCAAAAAGATTGTTTTTTTCCATCAAATGGATTCTGGATGCGGCTAGATCCAAGTCAGGCAAACCTATGTACAAAAAATTAGCAGAAGAGATATTGGCTGCTTATTCCAATCAAGGATATGCTGTAAAGAAAAAGGAAGAAGCACACAAAATGGCAGAAGCCAACAAGGCGTTTGCATATATGGCAAAGTATGTGAATTAGTCCAAATACAGCCAATTACCTTTATATTTAAATTTGTTTACGATGTGAAATACAAGTGGTGCAAAATATAAACATATGTTTTATAATGTCAACCGAGCTAGAAAAAAGTCTGGTGATAAGGACAAAAAAGCGATAGAGCGATATATTTTGGTATTAAAAAAGGAGAAACAACAAGGTACTACAAAATGGATAGAAAATACCAAAAAAAGTGCAGAAGCGAGACTCAAAAAGATGGGAATCTCCAATGCACAAGTCAAAGAAGCATTAGAAAGAAAAGGATTAAAAGATTTATTATCTAAAATAGACTAATCAAATGGCTAGACTTACAACAAATGCAAAGAAAAAGTTGAACAAAGCACTTAGAAGAGTAGAAAAAACGGTAATTATGGATGTGAGAAAATCTTTGGAACAACAAAGAAAGCGAAAAGCAAAAGTAATGAACAAAAAAGCTAAATAATTTTATTCGTTGTTTTAAAAAAATGAATTTTGAAAGAATTAAGGCAATTCAAGCAAAAAACAATACAAAAATTCTGGATATCAAACCAGGTATGTTTGTTGAAATTCACGAAAAGCTTGGAGAGGCAGAATGAAATAGAATATGGAAGTTTAAATGACTAGTAATCAAAGTAAAGAATCCACAACAAGCAGATGGTACATTTACAGTGAGAGCTACGATTGCTGGGAATGATATAGAAAAAATATATCCATTATCTTTTCCAAAATTTGATAAAGTCTTGCTATTGGATCAATACAAAACAAGAAGAGCAAAGCTATATTATATTAGAGAAAAGGTTTGAAGAAAAGCAAGCAAGCTGAGAAGTAATTTACCAGCTGATCAAAGAAACACAGACCTTCAAAAATAATTCTGATTTTATATTTGTTGTAAAATAATGAAACTCAATATAAATATTCGTAAATGAGAACAAGCGAAATCTCTTAGGAGAGAAGGAAATATTCCTGCAATAGTTTATGGAAAGCAC
>CAZOFM010000018.1:5176-7594 GCA_964579255.1 uncultured Candidatus Peribacteria bacterium | reverse complement strand
CGCTCCGATTTCGATTTTTCTAAACAAAAACGAATTTATCAAAAAATTTAGAGATTCTGGATATTCTACGGCTTTGACTTTGGAATGAAAAGATGTTTCTGAATTGGTACTTGTACAAAATATCCAGTTGGATCCAGTGAGTGATGTGGTATTACATGTAGATTTCTTAGCTGTAAAAAGAGATGAAAAAGTGAAGACGGAAGTATCTATTATTGTGACTGGTGAAGCTCCAGTAGAAAAACTTGGAGATGGAAGAGTACAATTGGTAAAAGACTTTATAGAAGTAGAAGCTTTCCCACAAGATCTTCCAAACCAAATAGAATTGGATATATCCGAAATCAAAGAATTGAGTGATGTAATATTTGTAAAAGATTTGAAATTGTCAGATAAGGTAGAAGTTTTGGACGATCCAGAACAAGCGATTCTTACAGTTCTGACATTAGCTGTTGAGGAAGAAGTAGAAGAAGAAACTACAGAAGAATGAGAAGAGTGAGAAGAAGCATCCAAATCAGAAGAATCTGCAGAATAATTATTTTATTGTTTTTATTAGACAATCATGGCAAGAGTTTGTGACTTTACAGGTAAGTGAACAAGATCCTGAAATACAAGATCTCACTCTATGAGATCCCACAAAAGAACTTTCAAACCAAACTTGATTTACAGAAAAGTAAGGTTGGAAGATGGTTCTGTAATTAGAATCAAAATTAGTTCAAAAGTTTACAAAAAAATCAAGGGATTCATCTAGGATCCTTTGGTTTATGTGGGGTAGTAGCTCAGATGGTAGAGCAATAGCCTTTTAAGCTAGTGGTCCCGGGTTCGAATCCCGGCTACCCTAAACTCAACTAAAATTTGTCCTCAGGTCAAATTTTTTTTATTAAAAAATTTTACACATATATTACTTCTGGGTAGATTGTGATATCAAATATTTCTTGCACACGATCTTGGATTTTATCAGCTAATTCTGCGATTTCACGACCGCTGGCATTACCATGATTCACCAAAACCAAAGCATGTTTGTCATAAACTCAAGCATCTCCTATCCTATATCATTTCATACCAGCTAATTCTATTAACTGTCCAGCAGAAAGTTTGACATAAGCCATTTCATCTGGAATATCAAAAGAAATTAGATTGAGAAAACGAGTCTGTAATCTAGAAAAATGTCATACATCTATCACAGGATTTTTGAAAAAACTGCCAGCTGTTCATATTTCTGTGGGATTTGGTAACTTTTTTCATCTAATTTCACTAATAATCTCAGCTAACTTTTTTGCCGGCATTTCACCTGGGTTTTGCTTTATATAGTCTTGTATGTCTTTATAGTTTGTATTCAAAACATAATTTTGATCAAATTTTTTTAATAAATATCTTACTTTGGTGATAAGAAACTCCTCTTTGAGTTGCTTCTTGAAAACGCTTCCGCGATACTCAAACTCACATTGGGCATTATTCCTCTCTTCATGCTTTTTTGTCCCAGTATTAATTCCTTCTACCGATACTATGCGGTCTTTGGCTTCGCTACCATAAGCACCTATATTTCCAAAGGCAGCAGCTCAGACACTAGATGGAATTGCGACCATATTTTCCAAGCCAGCCAATCATTGATCCAATGTCCAAAGCACAAAATCATTCCAGTTTTCACCTGCCCCAGCTTCTACAATCACTCAATCCTCCGTTTCTTCAATGATTTTTTTGCCTTTTATATTTACTTTGACTATCAATCCTTTGAAATCTCTGGTAAAAAGCGTATTTGCTCCAGTCCCCAAAAAAAGGCGTTCGTTTTCTTTTCGTTCTTTTTGTCCTAATAATTCCAAGAATTGCTCTTCATTGCTAATTTCTACAAATAATTTGGCTTTGGCTTTTACTCAAAATGTATTATAGTCGCTCAAATCTACATTTTCTTGGAATTCTATCATATTTTATATATAATTTAAGATAAATGGAATTGGATTATATACAAAAAAAGTCTGACTTCAATTGAATTTTGCAATCCAAACAATAAATTAAATCAGAATTATTTTTTATTTTCAAAATTATTGATGACAATATCCCAACTAATATCTAATCCAGATTTCAAGGAAAAACACATTTTGCAAAAGCTAATCATAGAATATTTGGAGATTTCCAGAGAAGAAATCCGAAGCAAGTGAGACCTCGAAATCCCCGAAGAAATCTACGAAAAAATTATCCGTTGATACAAGCTGGCTACGGAAGAAAAAATGCCGCTAGATTACATCATAGGTCGCGTCGGTTTTTTCTGAAAAGACTTTATCGTAAACCAAGACACTCTCGTGCCTCGCCCAGAAACGGAATATATGATTCAAGCAGTTTCTGAGTATATTCAATCAGCTCACAAATCAGACTCTGACTTGGTTCTTATGGATATTCAATTACCAGGTGTTGATGGATATACTTTCA
>CAZOFM010000018.1:0-5166 GCA_964579255.1 uncultured Candidatus Peribacteria bacterium | reverse complement strand
ACAAGGTTTTTTTCACAGACATCTCAGATAAAGCCTTGCTTGTTGCCAAGCAGAATGTAGACAAACATTTGGCCTGATATAGACAAGAAATGTTTTTTATTTGCACAGATTTGCTTACTTTTGCAGAAAATTATCAAGAAGTTTTGGCAGACAAAAATATAGTTTTAGTCGCGAATTTGCCCTATATTCCAGAGCAAATGTTTGACCAAAATTCCCCAGAAAATGTACAAAAACGAGAACCAAGAATGGCCTTTGTATGAGGTGAGGACGGATTAATTTATTATAGACAAATGTTGGATCAAATGTCAGAATCTATAGCTCAAAGGACGGTTTGCTTCTTTGAAATGATGACTCGACAAGTAGATATTCTCGCCAAAGAATACGAAAAAACTTGGTCTTTTGAGGAAATCAAAACCTTTCATTTTAATATTAGGATTATCAAAGCAAGCTACAAAAACTAAGAAATCATATTTGCGAAATAATCTTCTTTGCTTTGAAACTTTACTTCTATATGTACTTGAGAACCATGTTCTTCAGATAAGATTTTTTCTATATAATCTCTATTTTCGTGTGATTCTATTGCAGTTTTTGCAAACATATTGATTATTGTAATTGTTGTTTTTCAGTCTTGAATTGGCGACATAAAGCTTTTATCTCTCAAGCTCCCCTGCAAAGAAGGTTTGTCTATGCGATCAATTACGCGGTTTCGTAGATCAGAGGAATCTGTGTTGTTTATTTCCTTATTGTCGTTTTTTTCTATTTGGTCGTTTTGTCAACTGGGAGGGTTTGTTGAGTTGTTTTGTCAACTGGGATTTTTTAAGTCGTTTTGTCAAAACGCCTCTGCATTGTTTTCTTGTCAAACCTCTTCTTCTTTTGTTGTTTGCAATGGTGATTCTGCGTTTTCTTTTATTTCTTCTTGCTTATTGGATTCTTTGTTTTCTTTTTTTATCTCCATATTGTCGTTTTGTCAAATAGGAGATTTTGTTAAGTCGTTTTGTCAAAACGCCTCTGCATTATTTTCTTGTCAAATTTCTTCTTTTTTTGTTGTTTCTGCATTATCTTTTGTTTCTTCTTGCTTATTTGTTTCTGCTTTTTTTTCTACATTTCAGTTTCCTTGATAGAAAATGATTTTATAAACCAATGCTGGATATGGATAATTCCTAATTTCAGCCAAAACTCTTCCAAGTTTCTCAGAAATTTCCAAATACAAAACAACATTATCTGCGAGATTAGCGTCCAAATATGCCAAAACTTGCTTTGCAAAATGTTGTAAATCCACTCATTGTAGTGCAAGATCATCAATAATTCCAAACAATAAATCAGATTCTTTATTTTTGATATGTGTGATAAAATCTATAATTGTCTGCTCCGACGCAATCCCCAAAAATTTACTTACATCTTCTTCAGTCAACTTACCAAGTACACTTACCTGATCTACATATTTCACGGCATCACGCACACATCATTCAGAAAGTCTTGCGATCAAATCCAATGCTCATTTTTGATATTCTAGTCATTCAGATTGACAGATTTTTTCTAGATGATCAGTCATTATGTCCAAAGCAACCTTACGAAAGTTGAAAACTTGGCAGCGAGAAATAATCGTCTCTGGGACTTTGTGGACCTCTGTAGTTGCCAAAATAAATGCAGTAGTCGCATCTGGCTCTTCTATAGTTTTTAAAAGGGCATTAAAAGCTCACTTGGACAGCATATGTACTTCATCTATTACATAGATTTTCTTTTTGAGCATCATTGGAGGATACATTGCTTTGTCTATGATTTCTTCTCTAATATTTTCTACTCCCGTATGCGAAGCGGCATCAATTTCTACGAAATCCAATGTTTTTCATTCATTTATTACCTCACAATTTGCGCATTGATTGCAGGGATTTCAATCTTTGGGGTCTAGGCAATTTATTGCTTTCGCCAAAATTCTGGCAGAGCTTGTCTTTCCAGTTCATCTTGGTCCAAAAAGTAGAAAATTACTATTTCATCATTTATCGCTTTGCATTTTTGCTTTGAGAATTCCAGTGATATGGTCTTGTCAAATAATTCCATCAAAGTCCTTTGGACGATATTTATTGGCTAGAGACATTCTTTTTGATTATTTATATAAAGATTTTTTACAGAGTTAGTTATATGCGATTAGTTATGTTTTTTGTTTTACTTTTTGCTTGATTTCAAAATAGTCGCTCCGCTGGGAATATTTTTTGTCATTGCCACAAAAAGTATTCAAAAAAGTCTAGTCAAAACATCCGCCATGTTGTTTTGACGGGGTTATCGCTTAGTCAAAGTCCTTCTTCCAGCTGTAATTTAAGGCGGGAGGTGTTGCAATTTTTTTGCTTAGCGGCGTATACAGACGCATTAGCAAAAGGCAATTCCTTTTTGATTTTATAGATCTGACCGCATCATTTTTAGTCGACCCCGGGGTCGATATTATTTACCCCTCTATTTTACTTTTCCCATTCTATTTTTCAATTTGATTTTGGGGGAAATAATATTGCTTTTTTCTTTGAGATTTATTATAATTGCTCCATTTAGAAATTTCAAGCCAAATGTCCAAAATCACATATATAGACTATATTTCAGGGCTTTTGCCAGAGTCAGAAGTCGCAGATTTCCAAGCTTGCTATACTGCCAAGCTTCCCAAAACCATCAAAGTCATTGAATCCAAAATATCTATTCCAGACTTTATCAAGTTAGTAGAATCTATGGGCTGGGAATTGGAACAAACAATAAATTCTGATTCTTTTTATGTTCGTAAGTTTACAGATTCAGCCACGCTTGGCCAACACTTTTTGCATCAATGATGATTTTTTTATATTCAAGAGCTTTCTGCTTCTATGTCGGCGCCGAGATTAGATGCGAAGAAATGAGAGATTATCTTGGATATGTGTTCGGCGCCAGGCGGAAAAGCGATTCAACTTGCGGATACGGGAGCTTTCGTTGTCGCGAATGAACCCCTAAATCCCCGCCGCAAAGCCCTAATTTACAATCTCAATAGAACCTGATCCTACAATACGGCAGTGACAAACATGGATTGAGTTCGTTTCGGAAAAGAATATCCAGAATTTTTTGATAAAATATTAATAGATGCCCCTTGTTCCGGCGAATGAATGAGCTACAAGACTTGATGACCAATATCCCGAAACTCCAAAAAGGCAAAATCTTTTGCAAAAATCCAATTCAAATTGCTAGAATCCGCGATTGCCTCTTGCAAAACCTGATGATTGCTTGTCTACTCTACATGTACATTAAATGAGATAGAAAACGAAGAAGTCGTATCCAAAATTTCCAAGAAATATCAATGATTTCTAGAGTTGGAATTTAGCAAGAAATATCGACCACATCGTGATAAATGTGGGGGATTTTTTTTAGCGCTTTTTCGTAAAATTGCTAGTGTTGAAGATTTTATTTCCAAGAAAAACTCTAATCAGCTTTCATTTCTTTCAGGCGGTTCATCTTTGGTTGGCTCGTCATCTTCAAAAGCTTTTCAAGCTTCAAACGCATCATCTTATTTATCTGGAAAACGCTCGTCATCTTCAACTTCTTTCCAAAAAAAATCCCCCAAAAACCCCAATTTCAACATATCTTCCAAACTTCAATTAGAGGTTAAAACTTACTTACAAGACAATTTTGGCATCCAAAATTTACCCGAAAATATGTATTTTTTAGCTACAGACAATGCGATTTATTTGACAGACAAAATCTATTTGTCCATACATGGCAAGATGTCCTTGGATAAAATCTGAATTCCTATTTTGAATATATCTCGTGATAATAGGCGAATTCCTCTTCATCATTTGTGAAACATTCTCTGAAATTTTTCTACAAAAAACAATTTTACCTTATCTTTGGAGCAATTAAAACAATATGCGGACAAAAAAGATATTGAGATTTGCGAGGATATATCTACGACTCAAGACAATTTTCTAATACTAAAAATGCAAAAATATGGATTTTCCCTATCAAAAAAGATTGATAATTTGCTCAAAAATAAGTTAGCTTAGTTTTGTCAGCCATATTTTTGACAATAAGATATTATGAATTATCCATTGATAAGTTCTTTGGGTTTTTTATAATTATTGTAGATAAATATCTTATTTATTGTTTTTTTCTATCCAAATGATTCATCCACATGCATTAATTTATTCTGCACAAGAATCTTTGACAATATGACAGCTCAAAGACAATAATTATGATCCTACTACAGATATTACCGCTATTTCTGATATATTCCAAAAGCTAAATCTTTCCGCCATAGTAGAGTGAGAAAGAGATTATCATTATAGATTTTCAGAAATCCCATCCAATCCATACATTATCTATTATCTTGGAGATGTTTCTTTGTTGAATAAGCAAACATTGGGAATAGTTGGTCCAAGAAAGCATTCTGATTTTGCCAAATCCAAGGTCCAAACCATAATTCAGCAGGCCAGTCAATATAATCTGGCTACGATTTCTGGTTTGGCTCCTTGAGTAGACCAGCTTGCTCATCGCTATTCCTTGGATTATAATATTCCTACAATTGCAGTTTTGTGATGAGGATTTCGCTATTATCTCAATTCTAGAGATCGTGATTTAATCCGCAAAATTGTGGATTGATGATGACTTGTGATTTCAGAATTCAAGTTTACACAACAACCTCAGACATATACTTTCCCTCAGAGAAATCGCATTATCGCTGCTTTGTCTGATGTGGTTTATTTACCAGAAGCCAGCCAAAAATCTGGTAGTCTGATCACGCTAGAATTTGCACAAAAGCTTGGCAAGACAATTTACGGCAGTCCAAATCTTGATTTTCCTAGTACAAGTTTGTGATTACACGAGCAAATCCAAAATTGAGTGGCCAGAGCTTTGCTAGATATTCCTAGTATGTTGGAAGCTCATTTTGCAGAGCCAGAATCTAGTCTGACTAGACAGGAGCCACTGTTTACTATAGATTTGGATTTAGATAGTCAAAAACTCTTAGATTTTTTGCAAGATCAGTCTACAGTCAGCATATCTGCCCTACTCCAAAATTGATTTCCACAAGACAAAATATATCCAGCTCTTGCTCGTTTGGAAATGGAAAATATCGTTTTCCAACAAGAACCTTGAGTCTATAAGCTCTTGTAAATGGCTCTTTTTACCCTTTAGCAAAAATAGAAAAACTACTTGCAAAAT
>CAZOFM010000017.1:0-11442 GCA_964579255.1 uncultured Candidatus Peribacteria bacterium | reverse complement strand
CGTGATGACATGTTTTTCCCATCAAAAGTTTATTGGAATTCCTCAAACAAAAGGACGATTTGTCAGCGAAAATCGATGCGATATACCGATTTGGAGACAAAAAATGATTGGAACACACGGTTTTCAAGTGATTAAGCGATGCTCACAAAGAATCCAAACATTGATTTTCTTTACATTTTATCCCCATCAAGTCTGGAAAATATCGCAGAGAAACTCTCCTTAGATCTAGATTAAAAAACATCAAAGACCTTTTTCTTTTCGGAATATGAGTGATTCAATCTTTTTTCAAAATAATTTACTACAAAATAGATGTGATTTTTTGCAAGTGATGATATATAGCTTTGCCAGTAGTCATCGCAGGAAAGATTCTTAGAAAAAAAATAATAGTTCATGAATCTGACACTCGTCCTGGACTTGTAAATAAAATTGCTTCCAAGTTTGCTTCTACTACTTTTACAGGATTTGATGATGTTTTGCCAAAATCCAAGACAGTTGGACAGATTTTGTCAGAAGAAATTGTCGTAGATTCAGCAGAAGCCAAGCTTTTTCTCAAACAATATCCAGAACTAAAACAAGACAAAGCAAAAATTCTGATTATTTGATGATCGCAAGGATCTCAAAGACTGTATAAGTCTATAATCAAGGCGATAGAATCAGACAAAAGTTTGCAAAATGACTTTCAATTTCTAATAGTTTTGGGTCTTCTAAACAAAGACCTTCGCAGTCAATTTGAGAGATTTTCCAATGTAATTTGTTTTGATTTTGTATCTCAAAAAGAAATGTGAATGCTCTGTTATCATTGTGATATAGCGATTACTCGTGCTGGGACCACATCTTTGGCAGAACAAAAACTATACGATATGAAGCTTTTTATCGTTCCAATTGCTTGGACTCACGACCAATACGACAATGCCTGACGATATCAAGAAAAGTTTTGAGATGTTTTAATCGACCAAAAAGACGATTGATTCCTAAACAAACTCATTTTGGAGCTCAAAAAACATAGAGATTTTAGAAAAACTCTTACAGAGCAAAATCGCCTAGAAAAAATTTCTATTGCCAAGGAGCAAATACGGGATCATATCATTGATTAGTTTTTTCCTAATTTTTTCAGTTTTTTTCTTATATCCGTTTTTTTAGAATCCGGCTGTTTTAGATATTAATTGTTTTCTATGAAACAGCTCGCTTCCAAACTTTTTCTAGTCTTTTTGTTTTTCTTTTTTTTACTATTTTTTTTGCAGGTAAATTCGGAAGAAAATTCTGGTTTTTCTGGTGATTCGGCCTTGAATTCAGAGGATTTATCGCAAGAGAGTGAGGATTGAAGCTTATGATTAGAAGATGGTGGGATAGATTGAGAGCAAGAGTCAAAAGAGGAAGATGATTCATCTGAAACGGGTATTCCAGCTGATGAGGAAGCAGATGATGAGAATTTAAGCAATCCAGATGATGAGGACTGAGAAAATTGAGCGGCAGAAACACCTTTATTGCAGATTTCCGAAGTCTATTATGATTGATTGGAGGAATGGATAGAAATCACAAATTTCTGAGAAGATTTTGCTGGGGATTTAATTTTAAATCCACAAGGAATTAGTTTTTTTCTTTCGATATTATCTAGGGAATCATTGATTCTTACAAAATCTTCTCAGTCTTATGACTGGATAGCTGATAATGTCAAAAAGCAAAATCTTCCGAAGTCTTTCAGTTTTACTGATACAAAAGAATTATTACTTGAGCTTTATTTCAGCGGAGAAAAGATTGATTCTTTTTACGCGGATACCGGTTTGATGCGTAAATTCGACAACAAAAAAACTTCATTATACAAAGAATTCTGATTGATTGATGGCTCAAAAATTGCTATCAATGTTTCTGATCCTTATATTGCGAGCCCATGATTTTATGATTTTGAATCCTCAAATGGCTCAGATGATTCAGAAAATCCAGAAAATTGAGATGATTCTTGAAATTCAGAGGATTCAGAAGATGAAGATGATTCGGATTTGGGGGGAGAGGGAATGTCTGAAGATGTCGATATCCCAGAAATCTCCTCCCCCCAAACTGGACAACTGTCAATCACGGAAATCTTTAATGGTGTCTCGCAATACTCATCTTTTATTGAAATCAAGGCGGAACAGGATTTTTCCTGAAAGATATTTTTATCTGGCTCTTTGTTGAAAACCGCATTAGACCTCGATATTTCGCTGGAAAAAAACGAATATTTGTTGGTAGTCCAAAGAGATAACCATTGGTTATCAGAGCAAAATATCATAGAAAAACCCAAATTAGACCTAAGTTTTTCTTGATTTCTTCGGTTACTTGGACAAAGTGGACAAGTTTTCGACATGATTCAGGTTTTGTCGATGTCGGGGAATATGTCAAATTATCACTGATGTTTCTCAGAACAGGGAGTGGACATTTTCTCAAAGATTGACAGATTTTCGCCTTGATTTGATTCAAAATATTTTGTCTACGCAAACCCCTTTTTCCAGCAAGATACCTCAGAAAACGCAGAATCTTTCTCTGGATCTATAAAAATCACAGAGCTACAAGAGTTCAATCCAGAGTCGATTTCTGTCCAATCCAACACAGATTTTTCTATAGATTTATCCAAAAAAGATCGATATTTGCTTACAAAAGAAACTCTTACTTGAGAGCGAAAAAAAACGAAAAAATATCTGACTTGAGTACTTGATCCTTGGGAAACTATCACAATTTCCAAGACTTGGGGCTTTTTGGATAAATGATCCTGTGTTTGATTATTTTACAAGGAAGAGCAGTTGGACCTGCGATGTTATTGAAGTGCAGTTCCCAAGACGGAAGAAGAAAAAGAATCAGAATTAGATGATTTTATTCCAGAAATTCAAATTATGTGAGTGTTGCCAGATCCTGTCGGCAAAGATGATAAGGAGGAAATCCATCTTCTGCGGATTACGAATTCTTGAGAAAATCTCAAAATACCAGACAAAAATCTATATTTACAAATAAATAAGAGCAAAAAATATCTTTCTCCTATTACTTTATATCCTAATCAAACAACAATTCTGACTTGATCTCTTGGTTTGGTCAATAAAGAAGTTTGTATTACTCTTTTTTATAAAGATCAGAGTATTGACGAATTTTGTTATCCAGACCCCAAAGAATGAGAGTTTATTCCTAGGTGAGGTCGTATAGAAATTCCAGAATATATCCCATCTATCCAAATTCTGGGTGTTCTTCCAAATCCAGTCTGAAAAGACGATAAAGAGCTAATTTCGCTAATTCGAAACTGCGATAATACTCTTCTTTCCACAGAAACTTGAAATTCCTTAGATTCCATAGATTCCTTGTCAGAAGACTCTATTGATTATTGTCAAACTTGAATCTGGAAGACAGAAAGCAAAAATCTTTATATTCTCAATAATACCACAAAAAAGTATCTTTCTGGAACTTTTATTGCTAATCAAGAGACGGTTTGGACTGGTGCTTTGTGATTACCCAACAAGGCGCATTGTCTGGAACTTTATTATAAGGAGCATTTTTTGGATCGTTTTTGCTATGCAAATCCAAAAGAAGATGAGTATTTTGGCACATGAAATTATATTTTGCAGATGATTCCAAAGCCAGATTTCAGTATCTTACAAAAAGTCTGATTCTTAGTAACGGGAGATCAGATTTGTGTAGTTTATCAAGAGCAATTTTTATCTTGTCGCAAACTCCCTACTTCCAAGACATCTGTAAAACTAAAAAACGAAAATAAACTTTACAAAACATACTTTTCTTTGATCCAAAATTTGCTAATCAAAGAGCGATCGACGCTATATTACAACACGGATTTGAGGATATACTTTGACACATTTAGACAAGCAAAAGCAGAAGTCTCAAAATTCTGATCAGTTGTCACGATTTCTTGAGAAAATTTTGATGCTTATGATTTGGATTCGCAGTTGTCTTTTGTTTTGGGAAATGATTCTTCCTTGGAAGATTCACCTGTTTCTAAATCTTTGCGAAAGAGATTCTTAGGTTGGTTGGGGATTGATTAGCGACCCCGGGGTCAAGAGTTTTGTGGGGTTTTGATTTTTATCGGTTAAGTTTGATTTATATGTGAATACAAAAATTACAAACAACTTTAAAATCATTGAAATTTGATGATAGATTAGAGTGAAATAAGTTTGTTTATCGGTTAAGTGAAAAAATTAAAATTCATTTTAAATTACCAAAATCTATCTTCATCCCTCATAAATGAGAAATCTATTATGTTGAATTATGAAAGAACATTTCTACTGAATTAAATAAAAAAAGACCTTGTGTTGTATGGAGTGAAAAAAAATATAATACAGGAGGAAATTTAGTTATATTGCCATTAAAAACTTATAATAACAAGTTCAATCAAAAATATAATGTTATAATTGTTCCTACAAGATTTAATTGATTAATAAAGGAGTCTATAATTACAATAACGGATATAAGGTCTGTTTCAAAGAAAAGATTTTGAGGTAAATTGTGAATTATCGGAGAGTTTGACAAGCAAATTATTGATCAGAAACTAAAAAATATTTTATGAATCAAAAAACCCTAAGTTACTAGAACTTAGAGTTAGATTCGCCCAATAAATTGGGAACTAAGATTTCTCTTAGAGATAAGTTAATTATAGAGAAAAAATTTAGAAATGCAAACCTTTTTCAATTTCGTAATTAATCAAGGTTCTACGGTATCGACCCCGGGGTCGATGAAAAGGGGCTAGGTGTTCCGCGGGATTTCGATTTTACAATCCTCTATTGAACTATTTTATGATTTCCATATTATCTGACTGAAATGTTTTTTCTATTACTTGAATTATAAATGAAACAGGCATATCTCAAATGATATTATGGATACAAAAATTTTGGAGATGAATTACTTTTTTTTGGAGTGATTGATCGAATTTTTTCCAAATATCCAGAAATCCAAAATCTGGTAATAGAGGCAGGAAATAAGGCGCGAATGGAAGAACGAATTGCAATCAACCATCACAAGCATATATCTTCAGATATTTACAAAAAAATTTCTATTGTGGAGATTAGGCAACATCGCCGAAAACGACAAACTCATTTCCTAAATATATTTGGTTTTGGAGCATATCGCAAACATTTCAAATTTTTTGGTGGATGAGAGGTTTTGAGTGATGAAAGGAGTTTCCCTCATGATTGATGGAACTTGCCAATTCTTTTTTCATCTACGATTTTCCAAAAAAGATTTATGATTTTGTGATGAATTGGAACTACAAGAAAACGCAGGACAAAATTGCTTTACAAATGGCTGCTTCCAAGAGCAAAATGAATCGTTCTTAGAGATCAGACTTCTTACAAAACTGCTCTAAAATATAATCGATTTAGCACAATCTATCAAGATTTTAGTGAGGATACAATCAAAAATAATCAGTCCAAACAATCAAAAAATTCAGATTCTTTTGTTTTGATAAATTGTAATCTCAAGGCACGAAATTCCAAAACCCAAGAGCAGATTGTCGATTTCTGTCAAAAACACAAATCCCATAAAAAAATATTTTTTCCTTGCGATATGAATGACGATATTTTTTGTTTCAAAGAGTTGAAAACATTGGTTCCAGATATGGAAATTTATGATTGGACAAATCGTCCTTTATCAGAAAGTTTAAACTTATTTAATCATTCTATAGACGCGATATGAGCAAGATTACATTTTTTACTGCCACTCAAAATCTACAATAAAAGGTTTACTTCAATCAGATATGCAGAAAAAATCTATAAGATGATTTGATAGTCTTAGTCATTATCTATCAAAACTTTTTTCTTAATTTTTTCAGTTTTTTTCTTATATCCTTTTTTTTACAATTCAGGGCGATATCAAAAGGTATCCTTTTAGTTTCTAAAAACCCTCGCCATGAATGAAAGAGATCTTAGACTTATTCTTACAGAAAAATGTAATTATCGTTGCACCTTTTGTCATCATGAATGAGTTGCACACGAAATTTTTCAAACCCTAAACAACAATGACTATTTATTTCTTTATGACACAGTCAGAAAACAACAATGAATCAAAGATGTGAGTTTGACTGGTTGAGAGCCATTGATGTATCCCAAAATCGAAAGTTTATGTAAATTATTGTACGACCGTTGAGCCAAAATCACATTAGTGACCAATGGATCTTTATTGAATATGCACCATGAAATATGAAAACGAGTCAATAGAATCAATCTTTCTTTACACACGCTCAATCAAGAACAATATTCAGACCTCACTCAAACGAGATGAAAAATCTGACATATATTAAGCAATATTGATTTGATGAGAAGGTTGTATCCAAATCTTTTGATCAGATTAAATGCTACTGTTGTGAAATGACGCAACGACAACAAAGAAGATATTCAAGCGCTGGTTGATTTGGCAGATAAGTATTGATTGTCTATCAAGTTCGTGGAACTCTATCCTAATACGGATCCTGATTTTATTCCTTTGGAAGATGTAAAACCAATTTTGGAAGAGCTTGGTTTTGAAAAGTATAAGGAGGATGAAAGAAGTAGTGTATATGGAAGAGGAAAACGTATCGTGATTTTGACAAAGATTTCTTGTGGATCCGACTGAGAAGATAATGTCATCCCTCCACATCAAAGCGATATTTTCGTAAGCCCAGATTGACTAGTCTCGCCTTATCCATCAAGCAAAGATAAATTATCTATCTATGATGCAATCAAAAAGCAAAGCACAGAAGAGCTAGAAAATATATTAGGACAGGCAACTGATTTTGAATGAGCATTGGTAGAGTAAATGATGAATTTATTATATCCAAAAAATAAATCAGATTTTGTTTTTCTAATTTACTTATTATTTAGAGATTATGATAGAATTTGAAAGGACTTTCTTGCTCAAAAATATCCCATTCAAACTGGATAATTATCCTTACAAAGAATTAATAGATCATTATATTCCCAAGGATTTTGAGCATCCAAAACTTAGGCTTCGCAAACGCGGCGATAAATATGAAATCACCAAAAAAACTTTAGTTCAAAATTGAGATTCTTCGATTCAAAGGGAGCAAACCATAGATATTTCCAGGCAAGAATATGAGGCATTGGCTTCGCTTCCAAATAAATCGATTCGTAAGTTTAGATATTATGTGCCCTATAATTGACTGACTTTGGAGATTGATGTGTTTAAAGATGATTTGGATGGTTTGATTTTGATGGATGTGGAATTTGATGATAGTTTGTTGATGAATGCTTTTGAGATGCCGAATTTTTGCGTGGCAGATGTATCTCAAGAAGATTTTTTTGCTGGTGGTTTGCTTTGTGGCAAAACATACGCTTCTTTGCGTAGTTTAATCAATCATTATAGTTGAGAATAGCTATTTTAAAACTTAGTTTTCCTAATGTTGTTTGTGCTTTTATTCTCGTTGGCGATTGCAGGGCTAACTATTTTGGAGCTTCCAATCGTGGTTTTCTTGCTGCGATCGCCAAGTTTTGTTCTTTGGATTCTGTCAAGAATCCTCGCCAATTCTTCTTTTATCGGAGATAAGTTTTTATCTATTAAAACTAAGTCTTCGTTTATTAAAGCAGATTCCTCGTCTTGCAAATCAACTTCTTCGTTTATCAGAGATAATCCTTTATTTCTTAAGACCAAGTCATCATTTTGCAAGATTAAGTCTTTATTCCATAGAATCAAGATTTCATTTTGCAAACTAGAATCCTCATTTATTAAGTTTTCCAAAAACTTGTTTTTGGCTATGAGTGGAGCTTGTTTGCTTGCTTTGTTGAGCTGGCAGATTTATCAACGAAGATATGATGATTCCTTAAAAACTTTTTTTTCACAGAATAAATCTGCCCAGGAATCCCTTTTGGAACCTGATTTAGTGCCTGTAAATTCTGGAGCTTTCCATCTTTCTATGGGAGAAGTACAAGAAATGATTGGTTCGGGGAAGTATCTTTATTCCAGTGATGGTTTGGATTATCAGCTGTTTTCATCCAAAGAATACAAGCCCTGAAACCAAATTTGGTTGGTCGCTCGCAATTCATTTCAGACAAGTTGACAGCAGAAATTAAGTCAGATTTGATTTGATGATGTTTTTTATAGCGGTTTCAACTCGGAAAAACGGTCAAAAATGAAGTGATATACTAATATGCTTTATGAAACAAATTCAGTAGTTTTGGAAGAATGAAAGATTGAGGGATTGGCGAAAATTCGCTATAATCTCCAGCAAAGATTGGCCAAAACTTACTCAAATAATCAGACTGCTGGATTAGTTTTGTGAATGTTGATTGGCGACAAGTCCAAATTTTCCAAAGAAGATTATCAATTATTTATAGATTCTGGTTTGGTCCATTTGGTCGCAGTTAGCTGATGAAATGTTGTAATGATCGTGGCTTTTCTCACTGCCGTCTTGTTTTTTGTTCCATTTTATTTGAGAGTGATTTTGATCCTTTGTTCGGTAATTTTTTACTGATTTGTCTGTGGAATGGATTCAAGCGTATTTCGCGCAATCCTAATGGGTTCCTTGTCTCTCGTCGCATTGCTTGTCGGTAGAGGCACGACTTTGTGGAGGTCGCTGGGATTAGTCTATGTAGGAATGTTAATTTACAATCCATACTTCCTCGTATATGATGTGGGTTTTTTGCTTAGTTTCTCTGCGGTTTTGGGCATAGTATTTATGGATGTATTCAAAAAAGATCCTAATCAGATCGTAGTTTCCAAGCCAGAGCCAGTTTCTCGTTCTTGGCGATATATCTTATCAAAATCCAAGGTCTGCACTATCTCAAAAAGATGAGTTTTTTGGATTTGGAATAATTATATCAAGCCAAGTTTGGGGGCGACATTGGGTATTTTCCCAGTCATCATCTTCTTTATGGGACAGATAAATCTATGATGAATTATTTGAAATTCTTTTGTACTTCCTTTTGTTCCCTTTATTATGATTGGCTGACTTATTGGCTGATTTCTGCCTTGACGACTGCAAACTTATTTCGTCCCAATTCTTGATTTCTTTGTGAAGTGGAATTACATCGTTGCGGAGAAAATTGATCAATATTGACCCACAATTGTTGCAGATTCTGTTTGGATCAAGTTTTTGCTTTTTTTTGCTTCAATTTCTATGATTATCATTTCGATTTGGACATTGACAAGACATGAACAGGACAAGCCATCGATGGACAAAGTCAAATCACTTTTGGACAAGAACTCGACTTCGAGTTATGACGAAATCCTTTCCAAGCTAGATGTCTGAATCTCTAAAAAATAATTTTCCTTGAGAATTGGCTCTTTTTGGTCGTTTTTCTTGCTTTTTGACATATAAGTGTTTGTTTATATCTTCTATATTTCAAAAAATAATTCTGATTTTGATTGGGCAAATCCTTAGATTTTTTTGTGAGACTTGTTTTCTATGTTTTGGCTTGTTTTGTTTGTTGTTGTTTGGGTTTTGTTGGGGATGAGGGATTTTTGGTTTTTTGAGGGAGAAATAGAGATATAGATGAGGATCTATTTTCTATCGACCCCGGGGTCGGCGGAAAAAGGGGCGCGATTAATCATAGAGACGCGATTAATCGCATCTTTACAAATCGGAAAAATAAAAAGAGACGTTTTGCCAAAACGTATATACAATGGGATGCGTTTATAGGATGGATCATGGTATGGGATATTCATAAGACGTGATTTATCACGTCTCTACGATGGGTTGATTAATCGCATCTTTACAAATCGGAAAAATAAAAAGAGACGTTTTGCCAAAACGTCTCTACAATGGGCCGCGTCTCTACGACGGGTTTTATGATTTTTCATCGCCACTTGCCTTTTTGCTCAATAGTTGTCTGGTATATAGACATTTGCACAAATCTCTTTGCGTGTTTTTTGTTGTCAATATCTCATCAAAAATCAATAAGAGTTTCGTTGTTTTGACCAGCCATATAGATTATTATAGATGTTTCTATGTTTCTTTTTTGCTAAATGACAATGCTTTCGTGTTTTTGGATAATTTTTGTTTGAAGGAAATCCTCTCTTGGAAAAATATTCAGATTTTTTTAATTTTTTTGTAGATATAGATTTTTTTTAATAATTTTATTTGTTTTTTATATAAAATTTTCTTTTCTAAGTTTTTTTGATCAAGGACTTGGAGTTTTGGAAAAATCTCTTTTTTGGACTTTCAAAAAAATCTAATGATTTTTCCCTCGTTTCAAATTTGATGATTTTTTTTGCTCACTGCTGTTGGATAGCACTCAGCTTCAAAAAAGCTCTGATTTTTCTTTTTGGATTTGTTTTTTTTATAAATCGGCAACAAATAGGCGTTTATCTATATTTCTATTTCATTTTTTGTTTATTATTTGGTATTTTCAACGAAATATAGATAGATATCAATATTCCAAAAGTTCGTCAAATCGGTGTTTTGAGGGATTTGCTTTGTTGTTTTTGATTTTTGGTGGAAAGATTGTTGGAATTTTTTGTCAAAGGTTGGCTTGTGGGAAATTTGTTTTTTCATTTTTTGGGGAAAATGGGAATGGTCAGGGTTTGACAGGATGGACATTGACAGGGGGAGAGGGAAAGGAAAATAAATAGGGAGGGGGAAATAAATAGGGATGCGATTAATAGCAGAGACGCGATTAATCGCGTCTGTACAATGGGGCGATAAATAGGGATGCGGAATAATAAATAGGGATGCGATTAACGGCAGAGACGCGATTAATCGCGTCTGTACAATGGGGCAAGAAATAGGGAATTGATTTTTTCCTAATTTTTTCAGTTTTTTTCTTTTTTTGAGAGATTATAATTCCAGCGTATTTTTATTTATTAAAAAATAGGATGTTGGAGGGGTATTATTTTAGGGATAAGTATCGTATAAGGTCTAATAGGTTGCAATGATTTGATTATAGTTTGTGATGGTTTTTTGTGACGATTTGTACAAAAGATAGTCAGAATTATTTTGGTTATATAAAGAATGGGGAAATGGTTTTGAATGAGATGGGGAAAATTGCATATAATGAGATCAAAAATATTCCGAATCATAGGGGAAATGTAATTATTGATAGATTTGTCGTAATGCCGAATCATGTCCATATGATTGTTGTGTTGGAGGGGGAAGGGGATATGGGCCGTGGGCAAGACGCGATTAATGGAAGAGACGCGATTAATAGCAGAGACGCGATTAATAGCAGAGACGCGATTAATAGCAGAGACGCGATTAATCGCGTCTCTACAGTGGGTCGTCGCGTCTCTACGGATGGGATGTGGGTAAGACGTGATAAATCACGTCTCTACACAATGGGTGGGGTTACGTGAAAACATAATCCAATGTTGAATAAAAAATCCTTATGAGGTGTTGTTCGTGCATATAAATCAATTTGTAAATATACAATAAACAATCAAAATCTGGGATGGTTTGGATGGCAGGCCAACTATCATGATCGTATTATTATGGATGAGGAGGCGTTGAATATGATTAGATTATATATAGATAATAATCCCAAAAAT
>CAZOFM010000016.1:0-11536 GCA_964579255.1 uncultured Candidatus Peribacteria bacterium | reverse complement strand
GCAGAAGAAGAACTAAAAGATTGAGAACAACAAATAGAAGATCTAGAACATCGCATCAAAATTGCACTTTTGCCAAAAGATCCAAATGATGACAAAAACATTTACTTGGAAATTAGACCAGCAGCAGGATGAGATGAAGCTGGGCTTTTTGCTAGTGAATTATTGAGAATGTACCTATGATATGCTGATAAAAAATGATGGAAAACAGAAATAGTAGATGAACAGATTTCAGATATTTGAGGATTAAAGGAGGTGACTGTAAAAATATCTGGAGATCATATATATTCTTTGATGAAATTTGAAAGTGGAGTGCATAGAGTACAAAGAATACCAGCTACAGAAAGCCAATGAAGAGTGCATACATCTACAGTTACCGTTGCTATAATGCCAGAAGCTGAAGATGTCGATATAAATATAGATCCAAACGATATAGAAATGGATACCTATGCTGCCTCCTCTGCATGAGGTCAAAATGCCAATAAAAACCAAACAGGAGTGAGACTTCGCCACAAATCTAGTGGTTTGATTGTGAATATTGGAGATAGCAAATCTCAATTACAAAATAAAGAAAAAGCCTTTGCTGTATTAAAATCTAGATTATACCAGATTGAGTTAGATAAAAAAAGAGAAAAAGAAAAAAGTATTAGATGAAATCAGATTGGAACATGAGATAGATCTGAAAAAATTAGAACATATAATTATCCACAAGATAGAATAACAGATCATCGTATACATGAATCTTGGTCGAATATTCCTCTAATATTGACTGGTGAATTAGATGAAATTATGGAAAAAATGGTATTAGAAAATCAAAGCAGACTGCTTGAAGACACTATGTCCAAACAATAAAATCTTGCTTAACAAAATAATTCTGATTCTTATTTGTTATTTTTTATTATTTTTTTCTATATATTCTAGAATTTGTTCGAGTGTAGAAAAATATTGTACTTTTACTAATTTATAGGACATAAATCCTCTATCTGTTTTGTAAATCTTATATTCCTTACTATTACTAGCAGCGTAGGTGATTGGAGCCCAAGTCGTATCTACCTTATGATCCCAAATTTCTATTTTTGGATTGTTTTTGTCTATAAAGGATATCAAAGCATCTCTTGTTCAAAACTCTTTTTTGCTAATCATAGTTGGAGAACTGTAAATTCAGGCTGATTCGGCAATCTCGTAAACTTTCCCATTTGGTGCCGCATAAAAACCATCTTCCAAATCTCAGAAATCCTCATCATCTCCATATACCGCTATATGACAATCTCATGGATTATGACTATCAATAAACCTGATTAAACTTTGGCGAGAAGCGAAATATTGTTTCACTTTTAAGTTGGATGATGTATATCACTGTTTATTCTCATCATAAAGTATTTTGTATTTTTTACAGTTTGGAGCGATATGTTCTGTTTCTGAACCTACTCATATATCTTCTAAATGTTTGTCTAACAAAGTATGCATATATTCCAGATTACAGTCATAATTAAAATCTTGCATATCTTTGATCATGCTTTTCATTGTGCTCATTAGAGCTGTAAGTTTGGAAGCTGTACCATATTGCTCTAGTAATCAAGAAAAAACAAGTTCAATTTTCTCTTTTTCTTCTTTTGTAAGAAAACATATATCTGGTTGTTTTGGCTTGGTTGTAATACTAAATACTCCAGTAAGCCCACCAACTTCTATAATTGTATTTACTGTCGTATCATATGATTCGCTAGAAAACATTTCGAGTTTTAAAGGCACATGATTATTTACAATTCCAGTAGATCAGACTTCTACATTATCTATAAACAACAAAACTCCACTAGAAACTGTCATCAAAGTTGGTCTTTCCAATCCAACAACTTTAAATTCATTTGAGGAATAAAGTCTGCTTGGTTCTGCATTTGTGACACTACTAATCCCAGGGAAAAAGACCGCCCCGCTAAAACCTCACAAAGATATAGATCCAGGAGTAACATTATCAGACAAATCTCCAATTCATCCAGCATTTGCATCAAAAATCCTTCCACGGAAAGCACCATTTTGAAAAACTAGTGTGTTCCCATATAAATCTTGATTTTGATGAAAAGAGTTGTTGGATTGATCATAATGCAATCAAGCGAATAAATTATAATCCACTCATCATTCTCTATGAGTAATCTGTCAAATTACAGCAGAAGATCCTATACTCGTTCATACACAATCTGTATAAAATCATCAATCCACAGACATATTATTATAATCTGAATCTAATGTTGCTAGTTGAGCTAATGTATTCTGGTCCATAGGCCAAAGTTTGGCTCACCTAATAGTGTTGTAATACATTCATTCCAGTTGTTTGGAACAGGAAACAGCCATGTTATCATCTCCAGTAAGATATATTGTTTTGGGATTATTTAATTCTATCAAACCAGATCGGGCTATCAATCAGGAAAAACTATTTCCTCAATATTTGAAATCAACGGTAGTAGTATTGTTGTGCTGCCCAATAAATGTATTAAAAGGGAAAAAATGATTAACAGTCTGAGCACTTCAATTCAATACATGCAAAATAAGTCAGATTCCAAAAAATGCTCATAATACTATATGAAGAGTATGGTTGTACAATACATGTTTCCTCACATATTTTCATAAGCCCTTTCACAAGGTGTATTTGATATTAAATTGTTTGTTCATAAGATTTCTACAAAATAAATCCTCTTATTAAGTATATTCTCAAGCAGGAAAAACACAAAAATAAAGTCAGAATTTTTATTATTTGAGTTGACAATTTTATTTTTTATTACAAAAAACCCTACCATAAAGATAGGGCTTGAATATTTAAGAATATTTTAGTCTTCGTCCATTCATTTTACAGATCCTGCTCTTTCTTCAATAATTGCTTTTGCTATAGCTTCTGGTACTCTCTCATAGCTTGAAAAGTGCATAGAAGATTGTGCTCTTCCTTGAGTATTGGATCTAAGATCTGTAGTATAACCAAACATTTCTGATAAAGGAACTTTTGCTTTTACTACAACAGCGTTTCCTCTTTTATCTTGTCATTGAATCATTCCTCTTCTAGAACTAAGATCTCACATCACAGCTCCCACATAATCTTCTGGAGTCACTACTTCTACATCCATAATTGGCTCCAAAATTGCAGGACCAGCCTTCATAAATGCGTCTTTCATAGCTTTGTATGTAGCTACCTTAAAGGCAACTTCAGAGGAATCTACATCATGATAAGAACCATCATAAGGACAAACTTTTACATTAATTATCGGATAACCAGCCAATATACCTTGTGCAACAGTTTCTTTTGCACCTTTGTCGATAGCGGGGATAAATTCTTTTGGAATTCTTCCTCCTGTCACCTCATCTTTGAATTCGTATTCAGCTTCTTCATTTCTTTCAAGTCTAAGTAACACATGACCAAATTGTCCTCTACCTCCGGTTTGTTTTTTGAATACTCATTCTCCTTCAGCTGTTTTGGTAATAGTTTCTCTGTATGATACTTGAGGTTTACCAGTAGTTACTTCTACTTTATGTTCTCTTTTTAACCTTTCTACAATCACTTCTAGGTGCAATTCTCACATACCAGCAACTATAGTCTGATTACTTTCTTTGTCTGTATAATATTTGAAAGAAGGGTCTTCATATGATAGCTTGGATAATGCTAATCATAATTTTTCTTGATCTCATTTGGATTTTGGCTCAATAGCAATATCAATTACTGGTTCTGGGAAAGACATTCTTTCTAGAATAATTGGGTGCTTTTCATCACAAAGAGTGTTTCCTGTTCTTGTATCTTTTAGACCAAGGAAAGCACAAATATGTCCTGCACTGATTTCAGAAATCTCTTCTCTTTTGTTGGAGTGCATCAACAACAATCTTCCAACTCTTTCTCTTTGTCCAGTAACAGGATTCAACAATGAATCTCCAGATTTAATCACTCCAGAATATACTCTCACATAAGTCAGCGTACCTACGAAAGGATCTGTCATTATTTTGAAAGCAATAGCAGAAACTGGCTCTTTATCATCTGGCATTCTTTCCAAAACTTTTTCTTCATCATTTACATCATGTCCTTTCATTGCTCCTCTATCAAGTGGAGATGGAAAGAAATCTACTACAGCATCCAGCATTAATTGAGTTCCTTTGTTACCCAAAGAAGAACCACACATTACAGGATATAACTCATTTGTAATTACTCATTGTCTGATCGCTCTTTTGATAAGATCCATAGGAACTTCCTCTCATCAAAGATATTTTTCTGCCAACTCATCATCAAATAATGAAATTCTATCTATCATAGCTTCTCTATATTCTTCAGCTTTTGCTTGCAAATCAGCTGGAATTTCGTGTTCTACTACATCTATTCACAAGTCTCACTCAAAAGTGTACATTTTCATCTTGATCAAATCAATAATAGCTTTGAATTCATCAGCACTTCATACTGGAATCTGAATAGCAACTCATTTATCAGAAATTCTAGATTTAATAGATTCTAGTGACATAAAAAAATCTGCTCACAATTTATCCATTTTGTTTACATAGATAATTCTTGGAACACTATATTTATCTGCTTGTCTCCAAACTGCTTCTGTTTGTGGTTCTACTCCTTGAGATCCATCAAGCAATGCAACTGCTCAATCCAAAACCCTAAGAGATCTTTCTACTTCAATTGTAAAATCTACGTGACCTGGAGTATCTATCACATTGATATGATGATCATTCCAAAAACATGCTGTAGTCGCAGATGTAATAGTAATTCATCTTTCTTTTTCTTGATCCATCCAATCCATTTCAGACTCACCATCGTGAGTTTCTCAGATTTTATGTTTTTTACCAGTATAATACAAAACTCTCTCAGTTGTAGTAGTTTTTCAGGCATCAATATGTGCCATAATACCGATGTTTCTAACCATATGCAATGGTGTTCTCTCTCCAGCCATAATTTAAAAATTAATAATTAAAAATTGTCAATGTATAATTAATGTAGATAACTATACTTTTGAATTCTAAAAATATACCAAAAATATTGGAATCTGATTATAAATAGTGATTTTGATAGATTTTTCAAGGGTTTTTTGTGTTTTTTTGGGAAGATTAGATATTCTTGTATTAGGAAAGGTTTTATTTGAGTTAAATAAAAAGAATAAGACAATTCTTTGTATCCTCCTCTATCACCTTGTTTTCACAAAAAATATTACTATAAAATAGGAAACAATTTTATCTATTTATAAATGATTTTGAAAGAAGTCTTTACAATTTGAGCATTTGGAATTATAAAAGATGAAAAAAACCGTGTACTTCTTTGTTTGAGGAATGATATAGATTTTTGGAATTTACCTGGTGGTGGCTTAAAAAAATGAGAAAGTCCTTGGGAATGAGTTATTCGTGAAGTAAAAGAAGAAACTTGATATGATGTGGAGATAGTCAAATTAATTGGGATTTACAACAAACCAGAGCAAAATGACATTGTTTTTTCTTTTGAATGTAGAATAATCTGATGAGAAAGGAAATTAAATGCAGAAGCAAGAGATATACAGTTTTTTGATTTAAATGAAATTCCAGATAATACGATAGCTAATCATATTGAAAGAATTCAGGATTTTTTCAAAAATGAAAAAAAATTGATTATGAAAAATCAATATAAAAAAAATTAAAACCATTTCTTTTGCAAAAACTTAACCAATATTTTCACAACAAAATGATCTTGACTTTTTACAAGAAAATCATATAAACAAACTCAGAAAACAAAATACTAACAAAATAATGGGAGGAAAAATTATGAAACTGCAACTTTTACAGCTTCAAGTACAAAGAGATGGAACTATAGACAAATTCAACTATGCCTACTGTAAATTGCTTTATAAAAAAGCGATGAAGCTTTTAAAAACAGATTTTATTGATGGGCATGGAAATGTATTTCCAATAAATAAAAAAGCAATCGCTGAATGTGAAAAAAGATTGGAAACAAGAAGAGGAATAAGGAATATACCATATGCACAAATGAATAAAGATGAACAATTTATTGATCGTGCAGCAGATATTACAATAAAAGATAATTCATTATTGCCTATAATCGTTAATCAAATAGAGATTATTATATTTGTTGATAGATTTAGCATACCAGAACGGAGTATTGAAGCAAGAGACATTCAAAAAATACTAGATTGTTTTGATAAAGTCAAAAGATTTCTAGAAATTTTTGAATAATTGCTAGCCAAATAAAAAGAAGCTTTGTATTTTAGAGCTTCTTTTTTGTAATTAAAAAAAACATAACAAAACAATAAAATCTACATTGCACATCTATCCTAAAATAGAAATTTTAAAACCCCCCTCCAACTTGATTTCAGCTTAGACTTCCCTATAAAAAGAATAATTTAATTCACTAAAACAACAATATGGAAACAAAAGACTGTAATGGAAACATCCTACAAACATGAGACAATGTACAACCAATCAAGGATTTGCAAGTAAAAGGAAGCTCTCAAGTTTTCAAAAAAGGAGAAGTGATCAAAAAAATTCGTCTAACCGATGATCCTGATTTTGTACAATACAAATGAGTTTATCTCAAAACAGAGTTTTTGAAAAAAAGAAAATAATTTGTATTTCACTGCTCAAATGTACGCATTCTCCCAAAAAACCAAAATATGAACAATTAGCATTGTAGAAAAAGAAGATAAAATCTCTCAGCTAATTTTTTGAGATATAAAAAAAGAATCTGAATATATTTTTGAAGAAACTCCACTGATCAAGGAGGCATTTTTGCAATTGAATAAATATTTTGAATGAAGTTTGAAAAAATTTAACCTGCCTTTGGAACCAGAATGAACAGATTTTATGCAAAAAGTCCGATTGGCTCTACAAGATATTCCGTATTGAAAGACAGCCAGTTATCAAGATATAGCCAAAAAAGTAGGAAATCCCAAAGCATCTCGCGCCATTGGCATGGCGAATAATAGAAATCCAATAGCGATTTTTATTCCCTGTCACAGAGTGATTGGCAAAAATGGAAAAATGGTGTGATATTGAGGAGGATTAAAAATCAAAAAATATTTACTAGAATTGGAAGGAATCCAAGTCCAAGATTAAGCCACAAAATGTAAAAAAACTCATTCATATTTTTTGACATCTATCAAATCTAATTCTGTTCAATCATCTAAGATAATTTTTCATTTATCTCCAGTTTGACCTCCAGATTCTGCGTAAAACGGAGTTTTATCAAAAATCAGAATTCTTTGTCCGTCCACCTCAAAATCTTTGATTAGTTTTGGAGATTCTAAGTCTAAGCGAGCGTAACCGATAAATTCAGTTGTTGAGATTCATTCTAGATATTTGGATCGATCTATTCATTTTTGGAACATTTCTTTGCTTCATTGACGAGATTTTTCACGAGCTTGTGTCATAGATTTCTGGAATCAGTTTTCGTCGAGCTGGATTCAGTTTTCAGCTGCTATTTCTCTTGTAAGCTCCAAAGGAAATCCATAAGTATCATAAAGCATAAAGACTGACTTTCAATCTAATATTTCTGGCTTTTTATCGATTAGCTGCTGTAGAAGTTTGCTTCAATTTGCTATTGTTTTTTGGAATTGAGACAATTCATCTTGGATTAGCCCAAAAATTGAAGATTTGTTTTGTAAACTATGAAAATTAACAACAAAATCTAGAATTTCTTGAAGTAAATCCTCATAAGAATCAGCAATAGAATCTTTGATCAAAATCAGATTATAATATGCTCTTCTAATTATCATTCTCAACACATAACCTGGTCAAATATTGGATGGACTTGCTCAATCATTGATTAGAACAATCGCGGTTCTCAGATGATCTGCCACAATTCTCATTCTTCTTTGGAATTTTTGATAAGATTCTCCTGTGTGTTTTTGGATTGATTCTATAATTGGCCAAAAAATATCTGTCTCGTATATAGTTTCTTTTTCTTGTAAAACCTTACACATTCTTTCAAATCACATACCAGTATCTACATTTTGTTGGGAAAGTTTGCTAAGATTGGATGACTCATCACGATAAAACTCCATAAAAACATTGTTCCAGATTTCTAGCCAATTATCTTCGTCATTTGCTACATTACTATCTGCTGGAGGAAATTCTCACTCCCCCACTCGATAAAAAATCTCAGTATCTGGTCCACAAGGTCCAACTGGTCATGGACTCCATCGATTGTCTTTTGCTGGTAAATATGAAATCTTTGTCTCGGGGATACCTATGTTTTTCCAGTGAGAAAAACTCTCTTCATCTTTGGGAGCATCCTGATCTCACTCAAAAACAGTAACTGCTAATTTTCTAGGATCTATTGCCAAATATTCTGGACTAGTCAAAAATTCCCAACTCCATTCTATCGCATCTTTTTTGAAGTAATCTCACAAAGACCAATTTCACATCATCTCAAAAAAAGTAAGATGCGATGAATCTCCAACTTCGTCTATATCTACAGTCCTAATGCATCTTTGAATATTATAAACTCTTTTGCCCAAATTATGTGGTTTCCCCATCAAATATGGGATCAACTGTTGCATACCAGCTACATTAAACATTGCTGTACTTTCTTTATCTGCAATTAGAGACACTTCGGGCAAATGCTTGTGCTGCTTAGATTCCCAAAATTTATTTCGTAAAATTCTAAATTCCTGTGAAGATAATTTTTTCATAAAAGACTATTCAATCAATAAAAAAAATCTGAATTTTAATTTCTTTTTATATAATAATTTTAGCAATTTTTACAAGCAAATTACAAAAAATCCCAAGATTATTCAAGGGACTCTTTGTGAGAAATTATTCTTCTGAATTGATTTGCTTCAAAACATTATTGTTTTTGATACTATCAATAAATTCGTGAAGTTGTATTTTGTTTACTCATTCTTGTGTAAGTAAATATAATTCTGGTCTATTTCAAAGGTCTTCTGGAATGATCGCATCTATAATTTTGTTTGCTGTCAAATCAAATGCAAAGCTAAATAAGTAATTCAAATTATAGTCTGTAGCAAATTGATCATTTGTCTTGAGAGGACGAGATTCATAAACTACGAAATATTGGTTTTCTTGATCAAAAATATACACATATCTAGAATTGGAAGGAGCGATTATTTTGACATTATCGGAGAATTTCATGGTTTTGCTATCGCCTCACAAAAGTTTGATTTCGCGATATGTAAGATTGAATGATGTTGCAGGATTTCTTCGGAATTGGTAAAGCTTACCTTGAGACCACGCCAAAAAATGAACATCAATAGTAAAGGTGGAAAAACCAGGCCCAAAATCCATTCACTCTACCAAATCTGGAGCTATCATATAAGCTTGTCCTTGTTGGTAAATAGCCTGAGATCATAATGTATTACGATATCTTCTCACCAAAGTGCTATCTGACAAGTTTGTAACATTTTTGGAGAATACATACATGTTTGATTTACCATAAGTGCCCATTCCTCATATTGCTGAAGGGAATCAATCTGGATCTGCCGTAGTTACAGATTCTATTCCAGATCTGGTCACCAGGTATATTTTACCATTATTTGTATAACAATAGAAACCATTTTTTAATAGATTCAAATTACAACCTTCTATAGGATCATCTATATTGTAAGTCACCAAAGATCATCTACTTTGATCGTTTACAATTCCAAGCTGAGATGCCTTTGTACCAGCAACTAAAATGTCTTTGACATAATCTATTGTCAATAAATCTCAAAGTCTGGATTTTTCACTCTGATTAAATTCTATCAAGTTTGACTTTCTACCTAATACCATATCATCAAATTGAGTCAGACTATTTACTGAAATAATATTGAATCATTTGTAATAATCAGATTTTAGAATTTTTTGTAATTGCTGTAAATCCTCTACCCATCTTCATCTTTTTTCTAGTAATTCAATTTTGTTTATAATTTCTTGGTATTTGATAGCTTTCTCTTCTCAGGTAGGATCCATAGATTTGAACAAAACCATATCTTTTTTGATATCATCAATTGTCAAATCTACTGTAATTCATTGATTGTTTACATAGACTTCTCATTGAGGTTTTTGCATAATCTGACTAATCAAACTATATAACATAAATGCAATAAACAAACTCAAAACTCAAACAGTAATCTGATATTTATTTTTGAAAAACTTTTGTTTCCAATCTTGAATAAATTTCATTTTTGAACCTATTGATCCTATAGAAACTTTTGGCATTTTGGATGCTTTACGAATCATTCATTGCATTACATATCATACCAAAAAACCTAAGTCTTCTTGAGAAATTCTTGCAGTCAAAACTTCTTCCAAAAAATTGAGCACAGATCATTCTTCTGATTGCAAAATTTGTTCTATATCTTTGATATCGTAAGAATCAATCAAGTCTGCCACTTTGATTCATGCATAAATTATTTCATCTCCACTTTCTATATCTCATTCAATAAATTCAGAAAACAGATCTATTTTGCCTTTTGTCTTGATTGTATTTGTAAGTGTGTAATAAATCTTGCGATCCCTCAAAATCATAATTGTCGTGTTTCAAATCATAGACGAAACCAAAGTAGATCCAGAAACAATCTGCATATATCACTTGATAGAAAAATAGTCTATATCGCGAATTTTATCAGCGAATACTTTGAGCTTGGTATTTAGGTCTTGCAAAGCAGTTTCACACTTTGCCTTGATATGATCTGCATCATACATATCTTCTTCATTTTGGACTTCTTCTACAAAATCAGCTACAAATTCTTGAATCAAATCTTTTTGAAATTCGATAAATTTCTCTGACTGAATTTCTACTAATAGAGAAAATTGGATATCCTCAGAAATTTCTTGCTGAATATCGATATATCTTTCTACATCATTGTATATTTTTTTATCTTCCAAAATGCGCATATTTAAGAAAATTTATAACTAAATATAATCAAAAAAAATATAAGCGAAGCTCTCATAGCTGTTGTATAAAAAACTATTTCTTTTTCAATAGTAAATACAAGAATATATACTTTATTATCATTATAGTGTCCAAAACCTTTTTATAATTTCTTTTGGGATCTGTGATCAACCTCCACAACCACTCTAATTTGTAAGTCCTCCATACCCTTGGAGCTCTTTTTTGAATTCAAGCCCAAAAATCAAAAGTACCTCATTGATTCAAAACCAAAAGTTTGTTTTTTTTGATTTTTTCTTTGTTGCTCCAAGCCCAAAGTTCTTGTATAGGATATTCTGGTGTAGTACGAGCGACTAATAAAACCGCATATTTCTTCTTATTTTTGTTGCGAATTTTGGAAACTTGTTCCCAATCAAAATTAGTAAAACCGTCTTGAGCATAAGCAATATCAAATCATTTATCTTGCAAAAATGTTTTGGTCTTTTCCAAAATTCATGGATAAGTTCAGTATAAATACAACTCCACATCGTCTTTGGAAAATTCGTCCATCAATTTATCCAAAAAGAACAAAGCAAAATCTGTTCCATTTAAATTATCCAATCGTGGTTTGGAAGTCTGAATTACCTTTCTTTTTGCCGCTAGATAATAAAAAATTTGCAAAGCAATTCAATCTGGCAACAAAGCATCTGAATCCAG
>CAZOFM010000015.1:9795-11741 GCA_964579255.1 uncultured Candidatus Peribacteria bacterium | reverse complement strand
TTTCTTTGGAGCTATTGGTGCTAGGATAATATATAGCACATCGCAAATTTCCATTTCCTTTTTGAATCGTAGTGTCTAATTCAAAAGTGTTGTTAGATTTTTTGATAATATCTACGCAAACTCTTCCATTTGGAAATTCTACTTGTCTACAAGTATTGCTTGCAAATGTAGTCGCTCATAAAAATAAAAGGGAAGATAGCAATAAAAGTCAGATTCTTTTCATAATGAAAATATTATTGATAAATATATTGTTGGTTATAGTTATTTCCTGATTTTTGTCAACCTATTTAGGGCTTGATTATTTTTGAGTTTTTGATAAAAGAATTGTATTGGTTTTATTTTTTTGAAGAAAAAATGCTGAAATTCTTATGAAAGCTAATAAAATACTTGCTTTGGGTGGCTTTTTCTGCTTTGCTTGGGGCTTTTGTTTTTGGTTTATTTGGGTTTGAAGGGAATTTTGGGGAATATGTTCGTTATTTGAATAGTGTGGGAGTGGATATTGTGGTCAACTTTAATATTAATTCAAAAGAAAATAAAAAATCAGATTTGGATGAAAGTTTGGATTTGGAAATATTGTTGGAAGAGGGGTTGGATGAAGAGATCGTAGATTCAGATGATATTTTGGATGATGCTTATTTTAATCCAAGTGCAGGAGATTTTGGTTTTGCGATAAATATGGATGAAGATGATTTGGAAGAAAGTACAGATTCTGAACAAAATACTTTGGCAAATGATCAAGATTTGATAGATTTAATTAAATCACGCGAAAAATAATATATGATTCTCAAAAATAATTTTGATAAAACAATATTGAAACCAGACCAAAAAAGTCAGATTTTGGATGTTTTTGATAAAAGTTCTGGGCATAAAACAATAAGTTTGGAAAAATCTTCTTCTTTGCAATATGTATTTGTGATGGAAGATTCCGATGTGGATTTGGATTTTGAATTGATTGGTGAGTCTGCTAAATTGGATTTGTTTGGGATTTTTGTGTGAGATGTAAAATCCACGATGATTGCATCTTTACTTGCAAATAAAGCTTTTGCGAATGTTCGTGTTTTGAGTTTAGTAAAAGAAGATTCAGACGTCCATGTGGATTGATCAATATTTATTGGGAAAAATATTCAGAAAGTAGAATGACATTTGTTGGAAGAGCAATTTTTGCTTTGAAATCCCAAAAACTTATTTGTTCGTCCGATTTTGGATGTGCATTCAGATGATGTCAAAGCTTCGCATTGAGCCAAAATTCATACTTTGGAGGCAGAAAAACTCTTTTATATGATGTCCAAATGATTATCTTTGGAAGAGGCACAATGATTGGTGATTAAATCAGAAATAGAATCTATTTTTGCACAATTGACAGATATAGAATCTGAAATCAAACAAGAAATTTTGAATCAGATTTTGCTTTCTGCTTTTAGTTTGTAATTTTGATTATGACAAAAATATTGCTTTTGGCTTTTGATTTATTAGATTTTCCTATAAGTGATTCTGTGGAAAAAATCGGAAAAATTCTAGAAGAAAATCCTCAAACTAGATTGATCTCTTGCTGGAAAAGTTGATTTGTGTTTTTTGCTTTTCAAGAGCTACTTTTGGGAAAGATTTCGCAAGATGATTTTATCTCTTTGGGAGATATGTTTGGAAATTTACAGGATTATCAAATTAATCCAGCTTTTGATTTGTGAGCTTTGATCTATGCTTTGGAAAATGATTCCAAGAAGTTTAAAGATTCTTTGGTTTTATTGCCACAGGATTGGAAGTCGAGCTTTGATGAGCATTTAGACTCTTTGATTTCTATTTTGGACGAAAATAATATTCAGATTTTTTATTTATAGTTGGAATTGAAATTTTGGAAAATGTTTGGACTTTTGAATTTGTAATGCTATGCTAATATAGATTTTTATTTTTTTGTTGTTTTGGATGTTGATAGATTTGGCTCAACAATA
>CAZOFM010000015.1:0-9785 GCA_964579255.1 uncultured Candidatus Peribacteria bacterium | reverse complement strand
GAAAAAACTAAGTACTTGCGTGATTTGCGAGAGAAGACAATTTTGCATTTGGCGACATCCAATGATCCCAAAAAGATTTTTTCTTTTTTGACAAAAGTATGAATTGTGGATATAGATGAAAAGGAAAAGATGATTTATATCTGAGTTTCAAATGAATTTATCTATACTCAGGTCAATAAATTTTTCCAAAAACCAATCAAAGAAGCAATCAAATCTGTATATAACCCACAGTTTGGAGTGAAAATTATAATATATCCTCCATTTTTGAAATCAAATGATTTGTTGGTGGATTTGAAAAAGATTTTGAAAATTTCTAATAAGCCACAGCCAATGATGACTCAAAAGGAAGTGAAATCTGGTTTGGCAGAGCATTTTGGGATTCTATTTGATCCTGTGTTTAGATTTGATTCTTTTGTGGTTGGAGCGAATACGACAATAGCTTTTTCAGCAGCGAAAGCCGTGGCAGAACAACCTGGAATGGCTTATAATCCTTTGTTTCTTTATGGAAATGTAGGACTGGGTAAGACGCATTTGATGCAGGCAATATGAAACGAAATTATGGAATATTATCCAGAAAAAGTAGTTGTTTATTTTCCTGCAACCAAATTGATAGATGAAATAATTTCTGCGACTAGGACCAACAAATTAGCTAATTTGTACAAAAAATTTGAAGAAGTAGGTGTGCTTATGATAGATGATATTCAGTTTTTGGCGGAAAAAGAAAAAACTCAAGAAATTTTTCATACGATTTTTAATGATTTTCAGATGCAAAAAAAACAAGTCATCTTGTCATCTGATCGTCCACCAAAAGAATTGCAACATATAGAGCCAAGATTGAAAAGTCGTTTTGCTTTGTGACTTGTTGCGGATATTCAGGCTCCAGATTTGGAGACAAGGATTGCGATTTTGCAGACGAAACTTGCAGCAAAGGGGGAGTCGTTGGAATTTGAGCTTTTGAATACAGTTGCAAAATATATCAAAGATAATGTGAGAGAATTGGAGGGAGCATTGAACATTCTGCTTACCAGAAAAAAAGTCTTGTGAGTAGAAATTGGGGAAGAAGATGTGATAGAATGCCTCAAGACTTTGGGATATTCTCCCGAATCTCCAAACTTCCCCAACCAAGTAGTCAATGTGAGATGAGTGCAAAACTTTACTCAGCTTGTAGAAATGGTGGCTTCATATTATTCTATATCTGTAGCAGATTTGAAGTCAGACTCTAGGACTCAAGAAGTGACTCAACCAAGACAGATGTTGATGTATTTAGCCAAAAAGCACTTTAATTGGACTTTTGAAAAGATAGGGGATTTCTTTGGTTGAAAAAACCATGCCTCTGTGATATATGCAGTAGATAATATTAGTAAAAAATTGAAACATAATGAAGATGTGCAACATGACCACAAAGTCTTTTTGGAACGAATGAATAGCTAGAGAAATCTAAAAAATACCAAGCATTGCTTGGTATTTTTTATGTATATAACAACAGTACTAAGTTGTGTGTTTTAATTATAGATTTAAGTCTCTGATAGCAAAACCTGCATCTGTAGGGATTGACTACGAATTTACATACTGATATAACTCTCTGATAGCAAAACCTGCATCTGTAGTTAGAATTATATCACCTTGATAACTTCCAGGAGTTTGGTTTGCTGGTATTGTAACCTCAACAGCTATGTCTTCAAGAGCTACAGAACATAGACCTCCATCCCCTCCAGTTGTTCTTTCTATTAATGTGTATTGGTTGTTTCAAAATGTGTGAGATCTTGTTGAATTTCACTGACATGAACTATCTCAAACCCCTACTGCTTGATCATAACTCAAACTTATGTTGTTATTAGCAATATAAACACCATTCCCTCAGTCTAATTCTAAGTCTGTTGCATCTATAGTGTATGTCCATCATACTGTGCCTCATATTTCATCTTTACAGCTCCATGTAACAGGACTTGTGAAAGAATCTAGAGAGCCGGTTTCATCAAAAGTCATGTTTATGTCTCCTAAGCTAAAGCTTGAGAAAGTACATTCAGATCATGTTCCTTGATTAATAGTTAATGTAATTTCTCCTCTTTCTTCTGCATTTGTGTAAAACATTACACCAAAAGCAAACATTCCTAGTGCCAAAGCACCGATTTTAAATAAGTTTTTGTTCATCTTTTTTAAGAATAAATAGATAAAAGGTACTGTTGTATAAAGATTTTTTCTTTATTGTACGACTCAATTATAAGCGAGATTTTTTTTTTGTCAAATTTTTGAAGACTTTTTTATCTTGTATTGTAAAAACCGTGATTTCTCCCAAAAATCTCTGATTTGTCAACCATCTTATTTGCTTTTTTATCCATATGATAGAGCAAAAAAACTAGATTGGTTTGATTTTTCCGTCTTTAAGTATAACAATAAATATTATTTAAATCCTTATTTTTTGTTTTAATGAAAAAATCACTTTCTTTTTTGGGAATTTTGACTTTATTGCTTTCGTTTTCTTTTGCTCAGGAGATCAATAATGTTTCTGTGAGATTTTGTAATGATGGGTTTGATGCAGATCAAATGACTACTACTCAGACGATGCAATTGGAGCCATGAGCACAAGAAGACCTTTGTATATATATACAAAATAATTGAACTGATGATATAGCTGTGACTTATTCATTTCCTAAGGCGTCATTTAGTCCAGGATGAAATCAGATTTGTGGAATTGGAGATGAATTTGCGGTATTCCTTTTGGATAATCCGGATAGGACTCTGATAATTCCTGCTGAAAGTTCCAAAATAATCAAAGAAACAGTTTTTGCACCAATTGGATCATTGGGAATGAATTATGGATGTATGGTTTATCAGCTTGCAGATGCTTCTACATCAAATGACTGATGAATGTTTAATTTTGTAATTCGTAAAGCATTGCATCTCAATTTATTTGTAGGATGAGAAGCTAGTATCAATAGTTCTGTAAATCTTGTAGCAACTACTGGAGATCTTTATTCTAGCAACAAAAAAATCTGAGCATATATCAATGAGGATGGTGATTTTATAGCAAAATTTACAATTAAAAACGATTGAAATCTGACTCAAAAAGCCAGTCTTAATTGAAGATTATATAATTTCCTTTGATTTGAAAAAAATATAGAAGTAGAGGCCAAAAAGTTGATTCCATGAGAAACTCACGATGTAGAGGTGAATTTGTGAATAATTCCTGCTTATAAATGATTGTTTGATATCAAGGTAAATTTGTCTGGAATCCCATATTTTGAATTTGATTCTACTGAAATAGATGAGGATTTCAAAAAAGAAATTTTAATCAAAGAAGATTGAAAATTGTTTGTGTTTTCTTGGATTTATGTGATTTTGGCAGCAGCAGTGCTTGCTTTGATTATCAAAATTGTAGTTCCAAAGAAAAAGAAAAATAGCTAGTATTTTATTATTTTTTATAAAGACATGAAAAAAATCAGATTTATTTTGTTTTTGTTCTTGTTTGCAGGCTTTCCTATTTTTGCTCAAGAAGAAGCTTTTAATGTAGATGGAGAAACTACAGTTTTGACTCAAGCTTTGGATATGTCACAAGCTTACAACAACAAAATCAATGATGTAGTGATGAGATTTTGTAATGATACTGACGATCTTTCTACCAAAATTCATTTGGATTTTAGGCCAAAACAAAAAAAAGAAATATGTGTGGTATTGGAAAATAAATCCACAGAAAATTTGGATATTATTGCTTCTTTGGTGTCAGCATCTCTCAATGAAAACTGAAATATTATTTGTGCAAATGATGGAGAATTACAAGATTGATTTTCGTTGATTTCTGATTCTTGGTTGGAAGAATGATTTGAGTTGCAAGCAACTGAGCAACAAATGAAATATTTCAAATTGCAGGCACATGAATTTGCTTCAGGTGATTATTATGCTTGTTTTGTGATTAATTTGTCTGAATCTACTAGTATGTGAGATGGTTCGCCATTTAATCTGGTGATTCGTAAGGCATTAAATATTTCTACGACAGTTTCTGGTAAAGTGTCTTCATTCGGATTTCTCAGTGATTTCGTGGATTATATAAATCAAAATATCAAAATAATAGCAATAATCTGATTTTCTATTTGTGCGATTGGATTTGTAATTGTTGTAATTCCATCTAAAAAAAAGTAATCCTACAAATTATATTTTAATTTTGATGGACTATATGAAAAAATTTTTGAATCTGACTTTTGTATTTGTATTGTTTGTTTGAATATCCTTGGCATCTTCTATATGAGATGTAGATGTTTCTTTTTGTAATTTGGATTGATGACAAAACAATTCGTTATCTTTTGCGATAGAATCTGGATTGCCTTATGAGTTTTGCTTGGAATTTGTAAATAATTCGCAGGAATCAGTTTTGTTGGATTTGGATTTTGTAGATGTAGAAGAGACTAATGATGCTTTCCGCAATAAAGCTTGTTCTGCACAATGAGAGTTTTTTGGAAAAATGGTAAAAATGGAATCCAAGGAATTATCTCTCTTGTGATGAGAAAAGCTCCAAAAAACTGGATTGATTACGATTCTAGCTTGATATTCGGGAAAACTAGAATGATGCTTGGTTTATAGTTTGGCCAAAGGAAAGGATTCTCTTGCTTGAGATTCGCTTTTTGATGTAATTGTACGTAAAGCTAAGTTTATTGATGCTTATGCTGTTGGTGATTTTGATAGGAAATGACCAGAATATCTTTGGACGAATTATGTATATAACTCTGAAAATAAGCGTTTATTGGTTGCTATGGACTTTCAAAATGATTGAGATATTCCGGAATTATTGCAATATACTTGATATTTGAAAAATCCTTTATGATATACAAAAACAATCTCATCTTCTGCTATTTTAAAAGCTAATGATAAAAATTTTATAAGCATTTATTTTGATAATATTCCTTTTTATAAAGGTTTGTATAATTTTGAATTTGAGTGAATTTCTATTCTGGATCCAGATTTGGATTTGTCTTATATCCCTGATGATCTCAAAGAATATTTGAAATTTTCACACAAAAAAACTATATTCGTGATGCCCTGGAATATAGTATTGTATTTGTTTGGTTCGTTTTTGTTGTTGCGATTGATTAGAATGATTTTGAAATTAACTTGAAAAAAATAGTCAGATTTGTTTTTTTGAAATATATTAATTGTGATCTATCAAAAGATAGTAAATTTGTCATCTATAATTTCCAGCTTCTTGGTCTGGATCAATATGAATTTGTAGATTTCCTGTATTGGAATATTGTCCAATTTTTCCGCAATCTGTAGCAATTGCCCTGTACAAATAAGTACTGGGATTGTAAAAACTACCATATATATTATAAATCGTTGGTCAGACAGAATTGCTAGGGTTTTCTAGTCCTGCGATGGTATTGATTTGAGATATATTAATAGAAATGTTTTCTTTGGGAATAATATGTGATCAGTTTTTGAGATTTCCCACTTGTATTGTGCTATAATGTCCACTACAGAATCCGCCAGCATCTCTGATTTGGAAAGCATTGTTTACTGGAATTGTGATATTTTGTGACTCTGTTTGTCTGTTTATAGCTGGAATTTGTAGATTGCCTGTGGCAGAAATCTGCAAAAACCCTTTTTTGATTTCTAAACTAATTTTTCATAATCCTTCTTGAGCATTCGTCATTGTAGGCAAAAATAATGCAATAGAAGCTATAATAAAAAACAAAGTCTGATTTAATTGTCTATACATTTTGATTGTTTTGAATAAATATTTGGACTCATTATAAAAACAAAGTTTCTTTTTGCAAACTTTTTTCTATTATTATATATGTTTTTTGAGATTTGTCATTTGATAATTTTTGCCTAATTTGCTTTTTGTCGCTTTGTGTCGTGTTGTTTTTGTGTTTGATAACCAAAGAATATCAGAAGCTCTGTTTTGATTCTATTTTATCTTTGTCTGGCTTGAGTCGCGGCTTTTGTCTAAGTCTGTCTGCTTCATTTTTTTATGATTTTGTGAAGATTTTGTTGAAAAGTTGCTAATAACAACTAAACTTATAAATGAATTTAATATTTTTTGTATTATGAAAAAATCTTTGTTTTTTACGATAATTTTGTTTTTCTTTTGTGGACTTGGCTTTGCCTCGTGGTTTTGACATACAAATTTGTTTTTTGATGATTGACTATTTACAGGCAAAACAATGGAAATGGATGTGATTGTCTGAGAATGAATGAGTGGTTTTGATGTGGAAATCTATAATCCTTCTACACAGTCTCAATCTATTAAGTTGGATTTTGCATTACAAACACAGACGACAGATGGTAGAACATCCTGCGATATGTTTACAAAAGATGAAATTGGAGCAAACTTGATTTGGAATATGGGACAGTTTGTTGTTTCTCCCAATTCGAGTTCTCGTAGGAGAGTAGATTTTAATTTCCCAGTATGTACAAACCAGACTTTTGATCTTTGTGCTGTGCAACTTGCACCGTCTGCTCAAAATCTTTGATCATTTGATGTTTTTGAATGAAAGGTAAGTTTTTTTACTTTGAATGTTAGTCCTAGCACAAGTTGTACTCCTTTTGTGGTAAAAGCTTTTCCTGGTAGTCGTTCTTCAGAAAACTTTTCAAATATATGAGAGATTAGATTTTATTCAGCTAATGATTTGGAACTAAAATATTCTGATATGTTTGAAATAAATGAATTTGGTAGTTGATTATTGCAAGATAGTGTACCATCAGGGAAATATTATGTGGTATATAAATGACAATCGCATCTTGCTTCTTATTTGAGTGGAGTAGATATTGTACAATGATGAGAACTGTTTCTAGATTTTACAACATGAGCAAACCTACATAATACACAAAACAAAAGTATTACTCAAAATGATGGCCATCAGTATCAAATTGCCTGAGACCTCAAAAATATAGAATGACATTATGACTTTATGATTAATGGAAATGATATCGCAATTTTGACTGCGGATTGATTTGAGGATTCGGGGGTTTCAGTTTTGGATCCAAAAAATCTAAATGGAGATTGAGCAATTAATGTGTCTGATATTTCAATTATTGGCATTAATTTTGAGTTGACCGATCCATTTTTATGATCAGAATTGTTTGTTTGGTAATTTATTTTTTTATCATAATATATGAAAAGAAATCTGATTTTATTTACGATTTCGCTTTGATTGTTTGCAGGGTTTTCTGTCAAAGCTCAGTATTACTATTTTGATACTGTTTCTACAAGTTATCCTTATCAACAATGATGTAGCGAAACTTTAAATGTTAGAATCAATACAGAATGACATGCACAATGAGCAAGAGCAGGTCGTTTTCATTTGATTTTGGATCCAACTGTTTTTTCTTATTCGACTACTATGTCAGTTCCTGTTTTGAGAAGTGATTTATTTACTGCGAATTCTTCTACTTTTATGGATTGGTCTGCTGAGAGTTCTCCGTCCTGGAAAGCTGGATCCAATCAAACTATTTTGCAAATAGATCGTAAAAACAATACTACAGATTACAAATGAACGAATTGACTTTATTGAACTATTAAATTCGTCCCTGTTTATAATCCAAATCCTTATCAGTGAAGCTTTTCTATGGAGTATAATCCTGGTCCAGATACTACGGAGACTACATTGAGTATGGCTGGATGAGTGGAAATTATAAATCCTAGTAGTCAATGACTTGAACAAAGCAAAACATATGATATTTTACAAGCACCATGTGTGGCTGATACAAATTCTCCAACAATTACGATAAATACTCCTGTATTGTGAAATAAAAGATCTCACACAGCTTGAATTACCCTGTCTTTGGCAGATAATGCTGGAGTTTCTGGAATTGCAAATGTTCCTTATGTTTGGTCTGGATGAGTGTGGACTGGAAATGTTTGATGAACAAGATCAAACCAATCATGAATAGATCCAGAATCTTTTGTTTTGTATGTTAGTGGAAATTGAGAATCTAGAATGTTTACTAATGATAATACAGTATTTGCAACATGACCAGAATTGACTTGGCAAGATAATGCTCGTAATTTTCAAGTTCTTATCAATTCTGCAAGTCTTTTTGATCGATGAATAGAACAAACTATTACAATTACTGGAACTGTAAAGGATCGTGATGGTAATACTTACAATTTAAGTCCATATATTTTTAATGAGCCACAAATTCCGACATTGATTCCTGGTTCTCAGTTGCCAGCTCCAAATGCGGTATTCGTAAACACTACTGATGATATAATATTATGATTGCAAGATGAACGAGCTGGAGTAGATCCTGATTCTATTGTTGTGACTTTGCTTTGAATTAATGATACAGAATACTGACCATTTGTATTTAGTGGAAGTGATTTGAATTTATCTGGAGTAAATGGAATTGCTAATGGACCAGATTATTTTGTAAAAATTACAAATAATGAAAATTTTCCTACATCTGGAGCAATTCGTGTAAGTGTATCTGTAGAAGATTTTGCATGAAATGTTTGAAATATATCAGATTATACTTTTTATACAAGACCAGATTGTAGTGAATTCCAATGTTGTGATCCAGTCTTGTTTGATATAAATTGAAACCAATTTTACTATCCTAATCCTATATTGAATGTATTTGATTGAATAAATGTGAATTTGGATGTGGATGATGATAATATTACAGGCGTTTTGTATTGTAATACAGAAGATCAATGAATGTTGATATATTCGTGAAATTGAAGTGGCGATGAGAATGCTAGTTTAATTAAGTTTTTTGATTCAGATTCTTTGTTGTTTTCTGGAGAAAATGTAATTATATATCTTACAGGTGAAAATAATGATACTGTGCTGATTATGAGGTTGTGAGATTTTGAAATAATTGTTCGTCCATGAAGTCGTCCTGCTGAAAATTTTGCAAACTTATGAGAACTTAGGTTTTATGATCAAGATAAAAATCTGATTGTTAACTGAGAAATAGAAACAGATTCTGATTGACTTACCGATTGGATGTATAATATTCCATCTGGGACTTATTATGTAGTTTATAAATGACAATCTCATTTGGCTTCTTATTTGACTGATGTAGAAATTGTTCAATGAGTTCCGCAAACTTTTGATTTTACAACATGAGCGAATTTGCATAATACACAAGATAAAAGTATTTCTGAGGATGATGGCTATCAATATCAAATTGCTTGAGATCTTGAGAATGTTCAATGATATTATGACTTTATGATTAATGGAAATGATATAGCGATTTTGACTGCAGATTGATTTGAAGATTCAGGGATTGATGTTTTGGATCCAAAAAATCTAAATGGAGATTGAGCAATCAATGTGTCTGATATTGCGGTAATTGGAATCAACTTTGAACAAACTGATCCATATTTTGATTCAGAGGTTTTTGTTTGGTAAGATTAGTAATTATTTATTTTATTATATATTTCAGATGTTATTTTCTAAAAGACGATGATACTTGTTGTTGCTACTAATGTTTGGTTTTTCTTTTGCACAAGAGCCAACTCCTAGTTACAATTTTTCCCCAGCTTCTGGGACAGAATTAAAGCTTCATTGTAATTATCAGGGGCATTTGTTTATTAATGCTGGATGACTTAATTATAATGCTTTTGAATCTACAATTTCCTATGATTCTTCAAATGTTTCCTTGAATCATGTGAGCATAAATTCTCCTTTTACGCAGAATCAAGGAAACTCAAACTTATGAGGATTGTATAGGACTTATTGAGCATTGCCTGGTGGGCAAAAAAGCTCTATAAATGTAAATGCAATTACTTTTAATTTTAAAACCTTGAATAATATCTTAGGAACATCATTTTCGTTTACAGATCG
>CAZOFM010000014.1:6892-11778 GCA_964579255.1 uncultured Candidatus Peribacteria bacterium | reverse complement strand
GTTCAAATGTTGGTTCGAGCTCTTGAGTTGTTTGGACTTGGCTTGGTTATTTGATGCGAACAGTGGGAATAGTTTTGTTGTGAATAGTTTTGTGGAAATTTATCAAAAGAATTCTGATTTTTTCTTATGATGTCTTGAATGCGAATAGAATGGTTTATTTTAAAGTGATGCTTCCTAGAAACGATGGTAAAAGCGATCGTGAGCAACAAAAAGAATTGGCAAAAGACATGAAAGAAAAAATTGGTCGTATGTCACAGGTTTTTCATAACTTAAATAAGCTTGGAGATTTGAGTGTAAAGGAATCATTTTTGCGTTGGATGTTTCGTAAACCCAAAATAAATCTGATTTATCATTATGAAAATTGACAGCTTTCATTTATTATTTCCACATATCCAGAATATCAAAAAATTGTAGAAGGAGCGATTTCTGCTCAATACTCAGATTGTTCTATAGAAATAATAAATCAACCAGGAATTTTTGCAAAAAAATACTATGACATAATGCCATTAGTTCCCCAAAGAGAATGAGTCTATAATATTAGACTTTTCAAAAACATGTCAGATGATCCGATCAATAACTTGATTGATGCTATGGGAAAAATTTCTGTGTATGATACAGCCAGTATTGTAATGCCAATCAAGCCAGTTTGAGAGTGGATGAACAAAAGAGCTCAAAAGCGAGCAAATGGACTTTATAGAAATGATCAAAAATATACAGATCCAAACTATAAAGTAAAAAACTTTTTTAAATATTTTAATCCTTTCAAACTTATAGGGCTTTTGATTCATTGACCAGATGATAAAAATAAAGAATGATCTGGAGGACATCCATGAGGAAAAGACTTTGTCCGTATGGTAAAAGCTAAAGAAGATTATATTAATAGTATGGGTGAGGAAGCATCTTTGCCTTATTATGAATGCTGACTTTTGATTGTTACAACTTCAGACGATAAAAGTAAATTAGAATTGAATTTGGATGTATTGGTGAGCTCATATAATGTTTTTGGAGATGAGTATTGAAATGAATTTAAAGATCAGAATAAAAAGCACGATCTGTTTCCATTTATTTTTCTACCTTTGTGGAAGTTTGCAGTGTTATTTGGGTTGACAAGGTTTTTCTTTAAGAAGCATTATTTTGGTGTGAATGAATTAGCAAGCTTGTATCATTTTCCAGATAATGCTTACAACCGTTCGCCAATTATTTCTTGGATGCAATATAAGGTTTTACCAGCGCCAGATAATTTACCAGTATTAAATGATTTTACTGGTTATGTAATGTCTGGAATTTTGGCAGAAAGTTATAAATGATGAGACCTCAGTGCAGTTTTGGAAGAATATAAGAATCACTGGGCAACTGGCACAAGAATTGATCAAGAAGAAAAACTTACGCTAGTTACGGATTTTCCAAAACACAAATTAGAATGAAAGGAAATTGTGGAGAAAGATGGCCGCCAATATGTGAAAGAAATGGTAGATAAAAAAGTGAATGGTTATAAGATTTTTAGAGATTGAGTTTTGCTTGGTTTGAATATATATAGAAATACTTATACTCCTGTGTATATGAAAAGAAATGATAGGACTAGACATCATTACTGTATTGGGAAATCTGGTACAGGTAAATCAGTTTTTTTACAAACTATTGCTAGGCAAGATATATGGAATGGAGATTGAATTTGTCTGGTAGATCCTCATGGAGATTTGGCTGAAGATGTTTTGGCATATGTTCCAAAAGAAAGAGCAAAAGATGTCGTGTACTTTGATGCAGGAAATGAAGAAAGACCAATGTGACTGAATCTTTATGAGATTAATTCTTTGGATGAAGCAGATAGAGTAGTAAACGATGCTACAGAAATATTCTTAAAGATGTTTGGTCCTGAAATTTTTGGTCCAAGAATTCAGGAATATTTCAAATACTGATCTTTGACTTTATTGGAGGACTTTGATGATAGGCCAACACTTTTGGATGTGGTCAGATTATTTACAGATGAAAGTTATAGAGAATATAAGCTCAAAAAAGTGACAAATCCTGTGGTTAAAAATCGACGGGAAAAGACTTTTAATGCTATGTGAGATAGAGAAAAAGCAGAAATTATTCCATACTTTTCAGCGAAGTTTGTGTCTTTTAATACAAATAGATTGATTAGAAATATTATTGGGCAAACCAAATCTGCCTTTACTTTTGAAGATGTAATGAATAATGGAAAAATTCTGATTATCAATCTTAGTAAGGGTAAAATTGGAGAGATAAATGCTCAATTGTTGGGAATGATTATAGTTTCCAAAATTTATACTTCTGCGATGGCGAGAGCAAAAATTCCAGAAAATGAAAGAAAGGATTTTTATCTTTATGTGGATGAGTTCCAAAACTTTGTATCTGGCACTTTTGCAGATATTTTATCTGAAGCAAGAAAGTATAGACTTTGCTTGATTATGGCTCATCAATATATCGCACAACTTGAACCAGCAAAATGACTTGGTGGAGATCAATGATGAAAATGAGATGTAAAAGCGGCGGTTTTTGGTAATGTATGAATGATGCAATCTTTTAAAGTTTGAGCCCCAGATGCCGAGTTTTTAGAAAAAGAATATCAACCAGTATTATCTCAGCAAGATATTGTGGGAATTGCAAACTACAAAACCTATATCAAACTAAATATTGATAATGCGACTACTCGTGTGTTTTCTATGAATGCTCTCTATACAAAAGATTATCAAAATAAGAGAATTGTTCCGATTTTGCAAGAATATTCTGCTAAAAAATATGGTAGAAAAAGAGAATTTGTGGATGCAGAAATGGCGGCAAGACTTTGAATTTCTGAAGAAGTGATGGATGATTTGCCATCCGATATCTCAATGAAACAAGTAACTCAAATGGAGTGACAAAATCAAATGGAACAGACAAGTCAAATGGAAGCACAAAATTCTGTAGATAATCAAGCTTGAGTTTAAAACCATTTCAAAAAAATAAATTGGGCTGTGATTGATTCCAGCCCTTTTTTATTAAATTATTTGATTTTTGGAAAGAGATTCTTACAAGTAAAGACTGAAATTTTGATGGAAAATTATCAAAAAAATAAAATCAGATTTTTATTATTGTTTGTATAAATTATGAAAGTAGGGATTGTTTGATTGCCGAATGTTGGTAAATCTACTCTTTTTAATGCGTTGACAAAATCATATTCTGCTCCTGCGGAAAATTTTCCTTTTTGTACGATTGAACCAAATGTGGGAATTGTGAATGTGAGAGATAAAAGATTGGAAAAGTTATCTGAGATTTCGAATACCAAAAAGATTGTCTATGTGGCTATAGAGTTTGTGATTGGGAAATAAATTTCTTTCTCATATTAGAGAGGTGGATGCGATTGTGCAAGTTTTGAGGCATTTTAAAGAAACTGATGTGGTGCATGTGGAATGATGAATCGATCCAGTGAGAGATGTGGAAATAATCAATACTGAGTTGATTTTTGCTGATTTGGAGCAAATAGATAGAATTTTGCCAAATGTTCAAAAAAGAGCTCAAACTGCAAATAGCAAAGAAGATAAGGTTTTGGCAGATGCTTTATTGAAAATCAAAGATGCTCTGTCTGCTTGAAAAATGGCCAATACAGTAAAGTCTGACTTGACTCCAGAGCAACTTTCTTTGATCAAATCTTACAACTTTTTGACATTAAAATCATTCGTTTATGCGATAAATATCTCTCAGGAAGATTTGTGAAATGCAAGACAAATTCAAAAAGAATTTGAAGAAAAGCTAGATAGTCCTGTAGCGATAGTTTGTGCAAAATTAGAATCTGAGATTATGGAATTGGAATGAGAAGAAAAACAAGAATTTATCAAGGAGCTTTTGAGTATAAATGATATGGAATATATTCCGACTTTGGATGATCTGATTTCTTTGGCATATAATAGAGTGGGACTGATGTATTATTTTACCACTGGAGAAAAGGAGTCAAGAGCTTGGGCGATCCCGATTGATTCTACAGCTCCACAAGCTGCTTGAGCGATTCATAGTGACTCTGAAAAATGATTTATCAAAGCAGAGGTTTTGAAATATGAAAATCTCATTGCCCATGGTTCTTGGAATGCGGCAAAAGAAAAATGATTGGTTAAATTAGAATGAAAGGATTATATTGTGCAAGATGGAGATATTATGATTTTTAAATTTAATGTGTAGTTTGATTTATAATGTGTAATTGTTGATTAGTGATTATAAAACGCTACTTATAAATATAGTTTTTCAAATGTTTTTTTGAAGAAAAAGACAAAAATTGCAATACAAAGGTTATCAAGCAGGATTTCTGCTTTATTAAAATATGCTTGACATTAGTAGATGAATCGTTAGTATAAATCTGAATCTATATAAATTTTATATTTTTATATTAATTCATGAACTTCAATGTAAAAATGGATGACAAAAAGATAAAAGTAGATATTGAAGGCACAAATCTCAAAGATGTCTTAATTTACTGTAAACCAAAAGAAAGGCTAGTTTTGATGAGAAAATTTGGTTTAGACTGAAATAAAGAAACACCACTGCAAAGAATAGGGAAAGAATATAGTTTGACTCGTGAAAGAATTAGACAAATAGAAACTCAAGCATTGATGAGATTTAGAAGATTGATCGTATGAAATGATACATATATGGACGTTTTGAATGAAGCAAAAAAGATTTTGGATGTGCATTGATGATTTTTGTTAGAAGATGTGCTGATTTCCAAAATGATTAATAAAAATATTTTTAAATTTTCGAAACAAGAATTAAAATTAATTTTGGTATCAGATTTTGATGTTACATATTTGAAAAGAAATAGACTATTAAATAAAGCTTTTTATCTTGAGCCTCTTTATGAAGACCTTCTGACAAAAATGGCGCTGGAAATTGATGAG
>CAZOFM010000014.1:1078-6882 GCA_964579255.1 uncultured Candidatus Peribacteria bacterium | reverse complement strand
TTCAAAACTAGAGATCAAAGCCAAGATTTGTATGAGTTTATTGGTTATTTAAAAGATAATTTTGCAAAAGACTATAAAGATGTTCATTATTTAAAAAATGATTTGTTTTATATAAACTTTTTTGAGTCTATTAGAGAAATATGTGTTTTTGATGGGAAGGTTGGATTGCCTTCATTTCCAGATGTAAACCCTAAAACAATAAAACTAAAAATTTTGTATACTATGAGAAGAATAAACAAACCGATTCATTTTCAGGAGTTACCATCAAAAATTATGGAGTGGTTTCCTGCAAAACCAGTTAAAGTGAACACTGTACATAATGAGTTAGTAAAAAACAATGATCTATTTGTGAATCTTGGACTTGGAATATATGCACTGAGGGAGCGAGGATATCAATGATGACAGGTGGTAGATGTGTTGGTAAGAATATTTGAAAAACATAATAGACCAATGAATGTCAAAGAACTTTGTAAAGAAATGTTGAAAGAAAAAATGGTTAGTCCAAATACTGTAATGTTGAATCTACAAAAACATAAAGATCTGTTTAATAGAGTAGAAAAATGAGTTTACGAACTTATAAAAAAATAATTTCATAGCCCCAATTATTGGGGCTTTTTTTATTCAGAAGAAAGTGTAAGATATTTGTGAGGGACATGAATATTGTGTTTTTTCAATTCTTTCGTGAAAGCTGATTTGATTCTTCTTGCTACTCATACTGGCAATCATTTTGCAGGATTACAAAAGAAAAAGCATTTGAGGTGTACTCCATGTCTTCAAAAAGATTCTATTACCAAAGCACTATGTTCTGGATATAAGATACCTTTTGTTTTGCTAAGTACATCTCTATAGATGTTTTTTATTAAATCTAGTGGGACTTTGCGAGGGACTCTATATATAAATTCTCACTTGATTATTGGCTCAGATTTGTATGTTTGTATGGGAGTTCTAGCGGCTAGGCGGTTTGGGATTACCATTTTTTTTCTATCAAAGCCTTTGAGTACTATATATCTGATATTTATTTCTTCTATTTTCCCTTTTGCTTTGACTTTTCCGGCGAATTCCACAATATCTCAAATTTTGAATTTTTTGTTGGTTAGTATAAAAATTCAAGAAACCATATTGGCGATAGTTGTTTCCATTGCAAATCATATACTCAAAGAAATTCATCATATTACTATTGCTGTGTCGAGTCCAATTATATTTAGTACCACCAAAGCATTGAATATCATAAGTATTACAAACAAAATAGATCAGATTAAATTTGTGTGTTTGTCTATATAGGTATCTTGTATTAAAGCCTTGGAAGTCATCTGTTTTTTAAACTTTTCAATTAGAAGTTTGATTACAAAGTACAGAATAGTAAAAACCGCTGCACCTCGCAAAAATTTGCTTAGCATTTCTCGCCAATTTGCTTGTAAATATTCTACACTGATTGCAAAAATTTTGTCTTTCATTTTTTATTTATTTTTAAAATTTTTCAACATATCTTTTTTCGTGTCTTGATAAACATCCTCAAACGTCAAAGTAAACATTTCGTAGGATATATCGATATTGTTTTTCTCCATTGCTTCGCTGACTTTTCCGTTGACTTCTCATATCGCAACTTCTGGGATAATTCAAGATTTTGGATCTATGTAGAAAAAAGCTTTGATTTCTATGTTACTTCGGCCATATTCGGAGAAGAAAACTTTTGTACTTTCTTTTGCTTTTACAAATGGGCAATCATTGATTGTTTCTGTGATTACTCTGATTGCTTTATCTACATCAGCGTCATAATGGACCTCCAAAACGGTGCTTAATCTGATAAGCTCTTCTGCACTGTAGGTTTTGATTGGAACTGATATTAGTGTCATATTTGGAAGTATTACTTGTCTTAGATCTAGCGTTCTTATGACAGTATATCTGATTGTGATTTCTTCCACTCTTCCAAAATATTTTTTATCAGCAAAGACCTCTACTACGTCTCCAATTTTGAATTCTTTGGTGTATAAAATCATAATTCCTGCTATCATATTTCCTAAGATTTCTTTGAAAGCTAATCAAACTCAAAAAGAAATTCCTCACAAAATTAAGCTTACTTTGAATCCTACAATTTCAAATCCTATAAAGAAAGAAAATATTACCAAAACATAAAAAATAATATCTCTGATTAGTTTTCAGACTTTATCTGTTTGTTTCCTTTTGGATATGGTGTTTTTCATTACTTTTTTGCTGATGATTCTTGCCAATATTTTGGAAAAAGTAATAAATATCAAAATCAAAACAATAGCTCAAATTATTTTCATTATATAAATTACAACAGCGTTGTTCATAAGAGACTCAATCATAGAAACACTTTTTTCTATTGGTTCTGCTATATCTATTGCTTGGATTTCTTCCATCTGTATTACAATTATATAAATTATCTAATTATACATTGAAAGTCGCTTTTTGTAAAGAATCTTTGATTTTTTGTGATTGTTTTTTAACCATATTTGTCAAAAAATTATATAATCGCTGTTGTTTGGTTGCAAATGATTGTTTTTTTTCTAAACTTAATTAAATTTTATATTTTTTCTCTAATAATGAAAAAAGAGTTTTTTAAGTCCAAAGGTATGCCATCTAAGTTTTCAAACAAAAAATCTGGATGATCAAATACGATTTGGATTGTTTTGATTTCATTGATATTTTTTCTTTTTTTGGTTTTTAGTAAGTGGAATAAAATAGAAGAGTTTTTTGGTTTTTCTACAAATCAGATAGAAACTACAGATGGATTTCAAATTGGAGAGGAAATTTCTGTAGAATGAATAATTTCTCAAGATGGTGATTTTGTGACACATACTCACAAATTATCTACATTATCTAGTGGGGTTTTTGGTCTAAAAAGTAAATCTATAAATCTGAATCAATATTCTGGGACAGTTTTGCTAGAATGAACGATTGATTCTACTTATCAGGGTTTGTATATACTGAATGTTAGTAAAATTTTGGATCAAATTGATGAAGAAATCGATGATGAAACGGAATCCTGAACAATAGTATGACAATATATATCGGAAGCTGGACTGTATTTTGTGCCTGAATTTTTTGAAAATTATGAAATATCTGCAGTTGAAAAAGACAATATAAAGATTAAATCTTTTGCAAAAGATCAAGAAATCGTGGTAAATTTCTTTGCTTGTAAAAAATGAGATCTAAATTTGGATTGTGATAAATTAGAAAATACTTACAAAAATTCTGGAGAAAAATCTTTTGCTACACAATATGCTACGAATTATTACAAACTTTCTGAGGTTTCGTCTTGGTTTTTTGCCAATGAAAAACTGATCGGATATCAAATTCATGATATATTAGAGCAAGATGTGATAGATTTGTCCTCGTATATGATTGTTCCAAACAAAGAATATCTAAAAAACACATTAGAAACAAAAATCTGATCTATTTGTAAGAAGTGAAATATATCTATGGATGAGTTAGAAAAAACTAGTTTGTCTTTGGAAAATTCTAAGTTGATCTTTAATGTTTTATGAAAACGAGAAGAGTGAAATGCAGAATGTGCGATAGAAATTGATCCATCTTTATCTTCTTTTTGAATCCTTAAAAACTTTGACTATCAAACAGAGGAATCAAGTGATATAGAGCAAGAAGATAAACAGGAAGCTCCAAAAGAGGATACAGAGAAAAAAGAATCAGAAGATAAAAAAGAGGAGACAGTAAAACTTCCAGAACCAAAACCAAGTAAAGGAGCTTCTGATGTTGCACAATATCCTTTGAATTTAGAAAAGCCATTAGTTTTTAAATCAAGTAGGTGACATTCAATATCCTTTCCATCTCCAAGAATATCCTATAAATCTGATTCTGTATCAGAAAATTTAGATACTGCTGGAATAAATTGTTATGTTGCTACAAAAGTAATTGAATATGACAAAAAAGACTTGATTGATTCTGAGCCAACAGTGATAATTTATGAATGCAATATCAAAGATGCTGTGGAAATCCCATATCAATATTATACTTATCCTGTATCTGATGGTAGAGTGTTTGTTGCGTCTGTAAGAAACCCAGCTTGGCACGATTTTGCGAATAATTTACAAGTAGAACTCAATGATTAGTTATAAATAATAAGTCCTATAAGTTACATTTTGTTTTGGCAATGCTTTGGATTCAGCAATGTATCTTCTAAACCAAGTGCGTTGTTTTTTTGCTAGATGATGAGTGTTTCTTTTCAAAATTTCTTCTGCTTTTTCTAAGTCGTACTCTCAATTTAAATATCAGATAATTTCTTTATAACCAATTCATTGCATAGATTGTAGGTCTGTTGTGTATCATTTTTTCAAAAGAAAATCTACTTCGTCCACCAGTCAATCTTTGAACATTTGTTTGATTCTGGCATTGATTTTTTTGTTTCATTCTTCTTTGTCTATTCGTAATCACAATAAAAAAATCGGTCGTTCTACTTCTTGTTGATAAAATCATTCAGTTTTGGTTTTGCCGGTACTATAAAAGATTTCCAAGGCCCTAATGATGTATCTGATAGAATTTGGATGCATTTTTTGTGCTTCCTCTGGGTCTATTTTTGTGAGTTCTTGGTGTAAAAATCCAGGGTTTTCTTTTTCTTTTGCTTCCAATTCTGCTCTAAGTTTTGGGTTGGGCGCAGCATCTGGCATTGAAAAGTTTTTGTAAATTGTGTCTATATATAATCATGTACCTCCTACGACAATAGGAAGCTTTTCATTATTTAAAATCTGATTTATATGTTTTTGTGAATCTTGCTTTCGTTGTCCTGCTGTATATTTTTGGTCTGGATTGACAATGTCTATTTGATAATGGGGAATCTTTGCTCTAATTTCTGCGGAAATTTTGTCTGTTCAAATATCCATATATTTAAAAATCTGTCTGCTATCAGCGGAGACAATTTCACTGGGAATATCGTTTGCTATCATTGCAGAAAGTCAACTTTTCCCTGTAGCAGTCGCTCATCGTATGACTACAATTCCTTTGGGATTTTGCTGTTGAAAATTTTGAATGTCTTTTGATATTTGGGGATATTGAGTAATTAATGTCATGGTTTTTGATTAGAAATATTTACCAGGATTGAAAAATGGCAGAGTAGAACATCCAGCCATACTGCACAAAATCCTGTTTATTTTGAAACTGTCATCAAAGTCTACTTCTCGTTCTTCTGCGAACATCTGTCAGTTTACAAAATATGTGCTTATATAATAAACAGTATTGTCTTCTATTTTTCTTAAGGAAATATCTAGGTTTTCTATATTATCTACAAATCTTTGTAATCGGCTTTTGGAAAAATATTTTTTGAAAACAGAACCATTTTTTAGTGAATTTTCTGTGTTTTGATATAATGCGTCAAAATTGGATTTTTGAATTTCTTTGTATATTTCTCTGAGAATTAGGAATTTTGGATCATGTGAATCTACAGTCAGAATTGTATTATTTTGTTCTTCAGATATTAATGTTTCATTATTTTGATTTTCATCTTCTATAATATCTTCTGGGAATATTTCAGATGATTGTTGATATTGTATCAAGTTGGATATTGAGTCATAATTGGGATTTCTTGAAAGCTTTTTGTTTTGTTGGTTTACATATATAGAAAAAGCGAAAATCATCACAGAAACAGTAAACAAAACTCGTATGACGATATCCTTTGTATTGTTTTCTTCTTTTTTTGGGATTTCTGGAAGCAAGATTTTTTCATCTTTTCTTGGTCTACCTGGTTTATCTCTTTTGACAGGTGTTTTTCTAGATACGAATTTTGATGCAGGTCTTCCGCGTTTGTTTGGGCTTGTATTTGTTTTTTTTGT
>CAZOFM010000014.1:0-1063 GCA_964579255.1 uncultured Candidatus Peribacteria bacterium | reverse complement strand
GCTATGAACTAAAGAGCCATAGCTTATGGTAATGATTTCTTTTCTGCTTGCAATATTTTATTGATATCTCAGTGTGTAAGTATATCGTTCGTTGAAAGCATTTCAAAATTCTCTATATGTGGAATATTTTTTGTAAGAACTATTATCCAAGATTCTTTTCATTTCTAGTTGTAAATCATCGCTCATATCTATCCATCTTTGATTGGTTCTTAAATTTCTAGAACTTCTTTTGAGTGCTGTGATTAGATTATCTCGTACATTGTAAACTTTTCTGATATTGTTTAACTCACTAGAACTAAATCCGTAAATAGAGGAGCTGTCATCTAGATAAAAGATTCTTTCACCTTTGATATATGAATCTCTAGAATCTACAACTTCTACTTTGAAATCATAATCTCTTTTGAATCTGATTTCTCTACTAAGATTTACTTCTCCACGATCGTAGGAATCAAAACTGTATTTGTCATTGCTTATCGTTCTAAATTCGTAATCAGAATAAGAGGCAGTCCTCCAAGTAGAAGATGAACTTGTCCTATAGTAAACATTGAAATTTACAGTTCCGCGATAATCAGAAACTGTGTTGTTATTTCTATTCTGAGCTTTTATAGTCAAATCAATTCGCTCATTAGTTTTTGGATAAGATGTATTACTTGAAAGAGCGAATTTATCTATTTCGTAATAATTGTCGTTGTTATAATCATCTAAATAAAAGATTCTCTCGCCTTTGATATTAGAGTTTCTGGAATCTACGATTTCTACTTTGAAGTCGTAATCTCTTTTGAATTTGATTTCTCTACTAAGATTTGCTTCTCCGCGATCATATGAATCAAAACTATATCTGTCGCTACTTATCGTTCTAAATTCGTAATCAGAATAAGAAGCTGTTCTCCAAGTGGAAGATGAACTTGTTCTATAATAAACATTGAAATTTACAGTTCCACGATAATCAGAAACTGTATTGTTGTTTCTATTCTGAGCTTTTATTGTCAAATCAATTCGCTCATTAGTTTTTGGATAAGATGTATTGCTTGAAAGAGCGAATTTATCTATTTCATAATAATTA
>CAZOFM010000013.1:2937-11908 GCA_964579255.1 uncultured Candidatus Peribacteria bacterium | reverse complement strand
TGGACAACTTACAGCAGAAGTCTTATCTGGATACAAATGATACTGTAATATAGTCAATCAACGAATCTTTTTCCAACCCGAAGCAAACCAAACTTGAACGGGATATTGTGAAATCAAAATCACAGATTCAAACAATAGATCCTCTAGCGTCAAATGATTTGCAGAAAATATCAAAACAACTGCTCCAGAAACAATAATAGAGGTTAATAACGACTCATTCACACTAACAGGAGAAGATATACAATATTCTTACTACAAAATACTTACTTGAGTACGACTAGCAAGTTCTTGTGGTTCAGAAGAATATACCGGATATGATCATAGTTCAACAGGTATAACAATAGATTTTTGATCAAATATCTACAAAACAGTTTGCTATTATAGTGAGGATAGTCATTGAAATACAGAAAATCCAAAATCCAAATTATTTACAAATACAAGTGAAGAAACACCACTAATTATCAACTTCAATAGTGCAGAATTTATGAAAGATTTATTTATAGCAACAATCACAAACAACAAAGTGGTTTCATGAAATATACAATGATTAAATCCATCAAAAGATCTGAATTTAAATATTTGAACACATACTATTACTGGTGCATTCACTGAGACTAATGGCAAAAAAACAGTTCGCATCAATCTATTGCACAACAATCAAAATTTCACTCAAGATCATACATTCCAAATTGACCAAACAGCTCCAAGCAGACCAAATATTTATGAAACATCAGAAAATAATTTATATCACATTATCAAACGAAATCCATCCACAGACAATCATTCTGGCTCTGGAATCAAGTGATACAACTACGAAATTTGGAATCAACATGTGACTTTGTATACCGGGTTTACATCTGCGAACTATCTAAATATCGCAAAATCTCAATATCAACTCAATCCACGAATCTGAATAAAAATAAATGCTGAAGATAATGTCGGAAATATTAGTAGTCGATCACAAGATAAAATTATTACAATACAAAAAGAATCTGAATCACAAACACAGGAAACAATCCAAACACCAAATCAATTCTCATTCAACAAAACCACTTCCGCCAAACCATGAAATCTATATACATCAAACGAAATTGTAATTGCTGGATTGAGTCCAAATATCAAAATCCCAATATCTTTATCAAATGGTAGTTTATTTATCAATGATGTAAAAGCAGAAAACAACTCCTCTACTGTAAAAAATTGAGATATCGTCTATATACAGCTTAGAGCTAGTGAAAATCATAGTGATACAAATATTGCAACTTTATTCGCAAACTGAGTTTCTGCGACATATACAATAGTTACAGAAAACAAATCAAGTTCTACTACATCATTCTTGGAAGAGTTTAGAAGACTATTAGAACAACTCCAAAAAACCGATTCCAAAGACGAAGATAAACCAGTTGAAAATACTGAAATTGATAGTTCACGAAGAAGTGCTCCACACACTGCACCAAACGGAAAAATATATAATCTTTACAAAACTATTGATGATAGATATAGCTCTCACAATTTTGTAATCAAAAGATATTTCTCTACACTACAAGAAATGAAAAATCATATAGACAAAAACAATCCAAAATAATTCCACAACTATATCACAAAAACACAAAAAGACAAGCTAATTTTTCTTGCAAAGCATTATCAAAATAGCGAAAAAAACAATTTCTACTATAATAGAACTAAGTTTTACTTTATAGTAGATAAGATGAAATTTTACAAAAAAATTAAAAGCAAAAGTACAGTCAAAAGCTTTCTAGTTTGATTCGCTTTTTTGAGCTTTTTTGGTTTATTAGTACGAGCAAGTAATATATGAGATGAATATATAAATGATGATTTTTGGGACTCTTTCGAAAATTGATTTTTAGATGCTATACAAACCAATCAAAATGGATTAATTACATGAAATTCATATGAAACTCACTCTTGATCTCTACAAGAAATTTTTAATCAACTATATAGCTGAAATAATCCATATACATGAAATATGTCTTGATACAATAATTCATGTGAATTTAGTGGTATAAATTTTTACTATATTACTTGAACTACAGATAATTCAGTCAAGGTAATTCCAAATACAATTACTGACAATAGCGTATATATATTAGATAATTGAATATTTAGTAGTAAACAAAAATTAACTCTCAGCTGAAGCTGTATAGCAATAATCGGGAAATGAGATGTAGAATTTAGATGAGTAATTGATTTTAAAAATGCAAGATATAACATAATAGATAGTATATCACATCACAATACAAATGTTAGATTAGAAGAATACACAACAAATACAGGCATAGATATTCGTATAGAAAACAATTCAGAATCTGATTTTATTTATTATATGACTTGAAATAATATTGACCACACCCCAACAACATTAAGTGGCGATGATGTACATGAATTCTCCCTAACAATACAAGACAACGAAACAGCCACATTGTCTACAATTTTCTACGATGATTATAACTTCCTAAATCACATACTCAAAACAGTAATTCACGATGATACTCCTCCACAAATTACTTGATATCTCTTTTCTTGAGAAGTTTTTTGAAATATAATAGAAAACAATTGAATTTATAATACTTGAGTTACAATTTCTGTATATGATACAAATTTATCTGGAGTATTTAATAATGCATTATTTTTGAGTTGATGAGTAGAGTGAGAATATACAGGAGAAATAAAATCTGAATGAATTTACAATATTCTTGCAGTTGATAAAGCAGGAAATCAATCAGAATTATCTTTTGAAATTGATACAACTGCCCCATCTATTACAAATCTTATCCCAGCAAGTTGAACAAGCCAAACCAAAACGTCTTTAGAATTATCACGAAAAATAAACGAAGAAATAAGCAGAATAGCTTCACAAACATATTTTTTATACTCAAAAACTGGTGTACTTCTAAAAAGTGAAAGTATTCCAATATGAGAAACTTGAGTAACTATCAACAATATTCCTTCATGAATCTATACACGAAAAATTGAAGTTACTGATACTGCAGGGAATGTAACAAGATGAGAAGCGAATATCACATATCACCAAAAATTTATACTCTATACATGAAGCAATGCAAATTTCGTTTGAAATATTGGATATATAAATACAGACCCTAAAATATCTTTCTCAGGTAATCAAAATTTTGAGCGAAAAATAAGCACTGGAACAAAACACAACACACCATTTAGCGGTTGAAATTATGAAAGTGACACAACAATAATAGATATTCCGCGAGGGAATCTGTCCACCTGAAACATTAGTGTTTACCTAAACTATACAGGAGATAATAAGCCACAAACAGAAATATTCAACTTTTATATCGACAAAACTGTAGCTATTTTATCGTTGACACCTGAAAGTTGAAGAAGATATAGCACAGGGAATATCACACATAAACGAAACGTAACAAACAAACCAGCTAATTTAATCAAATACTACAATTTCTCTATCAATGGACAAATGCTTTATAGTGGAAAAAACACATCATATATACAAACTTGATTAGAAGTAAATTGAGAATATAAGGCTCAAGTTTGTGCTTATGATTTTGCTGGCAATGTATGATGTTCTCCGACAAAAACCACAATAATAGATCAAACTCCTCCAGAAATACACAATATTATACATAATTGATACTATAAAAACATTCCAAATCCAACACCAATTATTACAGATGAAAGCTGAATCATCCACAAAATCACTGTAAAAAGAAATAACGACATAGTCTTAGCAACATGAAACAAAGCATCTCCTTATTGAATTAAACTAGAATGATGAGAAGCAAAATACAGTATTATCGCTGAAGATCAAGCTGGAAATAAAACAGGAGTTGATTTTATAATAGATACTACTCCTCCAAAAATAAATCTGATTTCTCCAGCTAATTGAACTATTATCACAGGTAATAATAATATTATATTTTCACGAAGTGGTAGTGATTGATATTTTTCATGATATGAATTTAATTTATCTTGAAATGCCTATTGACCTATTTCAGAAAAAGAATTTCTAACATGAACTAGTAAAGCTTTAAGATTATATAATTGAAATTATGAACGATCTGTCACAATATATGACAAAGCTGGAAATAAAACAAAATCTCCTACTTATTATTTTACAGGAGCAGTTCCTCTCACATGAGATATCAAAATTGCAAATGCAAGCAAAATAAACAATAAGCTATATATAGGAACTACATGACTTCAATTAGAAACAGACATAAACAATGCAACAATTGCAACAATTACATGAAGTATCAAATGATTAAATGGACTAACAATGATAAATAAACAAATTCCTGCTGGTAAGCAAATCACTGATATAGAAATACTTTGAGGTGAATGAGAAAAAAAGATATATCTTAGTTTATCAGATCTTGTACAAACAGGAGTATTACAACGAAATGAGACAGTAATCTTAGATCTCACTGCACCAAGCATTGTAAACCTAGAAACTATAAACAATAATAGTTATAATTGAGAATTTACTATTTCTTGGCCTCAAGCAATAGATAATTTAGCATGAATCAAATGATATGAGTATATAATCAAACAAGATTCCAATATTAAAAAATCTGGAACAGTTTCTACAAATTCCCTCAAAATAGAAAATATGGAACTCTGATTTCAATGAACATTCGAAATATTAATACAATCTATAGATAATGTATGAAATCGTAGTATTTGGTCTGCTCCAGCTGTCTTTACATATAGTGGAAAACCGAATATTTCTCCAGATAGTTTCACATTCTCTAGGCAAGTAGATGTCAAAAGAGATACAGTCTATAGGTCTAATAGTATTACAATTACAGGATTGAGTTCTCATACATTTGTCACAGCAAGTATTGATGAGTGAAGATTATTTATCAATTGAAATGATGTAAATAAAAAATGAGATGTAAAAAATTGAGATCTTGTCTATATAGAATTACAATCTAGTCCAAGATATTTTGATGTGACCAGCTCTACTCTAACAGTTTATGACAAAGCTGCTGTATTCAAATTAATTACAGAAAGACAAGATTGAATTTCTTATGATGAAGATAATATAGATGCAAATCTATCTTCAAGTGAAATTATAGAGTTAGAGTGATTATATCTACTCGTAATTAATCTAGATAAACCACTAAAATTAGCTCTCAAAGATATGCTAGAAGATAGAATAGATCAATTAAAGTTTGAATGAGCAAACGCAAGAGAAATTGCAAAATTAAATTACATTTATAGATCACTTGTAAGAGATATCAACAATAGCAAAGATTATCTTTTTACAGCACCAAATGGTAAAAAATATAATATCATTTACAAAGATTGACATGGTTATACATCCAGTGATTTTAGTAAAACTAATCAGACTAAATACTTCAAAACAACCACAGAAATTGAAGAATTTATAAACAAAAACAATCCTGGCTCAAATCTAAATTACACTATAGATAATACACGAAGATGAGCAGATATCGTTGCACCAAACGGCAAAAGATATACTCCTTTCAAAAGCACAGATTGAAAGTTTGGGGCATATAATATGGTCATTCCAAAACTATTTGATACATTAAAACTATTAACCAATCATATAGTCAAAAATAACCCAAAAAAATAAATTATAAATTCTGATATATATTCTCTATCTGATCTAGCGTGTTTTTTCGATAAAACTTTTTGCTAGAGATTTCTGCTATTTGTGAATTTTCATCTTTATGCAATAAAATTGCTTCTAGTAATTGCTCAGAAGATCCCACTTGCACAAAAGAGACTTTTCCGCTTACAACTTCTGGTAAAGATGCAATATTTGTAGTAATCAATGGCTTTCCCATTGCGCAAGTCTCTGTATGCACAGAACCAAATCATTCTGAAAATGAAGGTGCAACTACCACATCACTACAAGCAAGCATTGTACGCAAATCTTTTTTGGATATTCATCAAAAAATCTGAATCTGACGAGCAAATCCAAATTTTTCCAAAAATCTTAAACGCTTCATCACAGAATCCCTTCTCTTTGAGTGAATAATATTCAAAACAAACAAAACCGTAGGATCATATTTTATCATCTGTGGAATACAATCTATCAAAGTATCTAATCATTTGGATTTACCAGCATGACCATAGTACAAAACAACATATCTTCCATTCCATGAATGTTCTTTTTTCCAAAGTTCAGACTCCTTTTCTGAAACCTTTGTTTTATCCCAAAAGTCATAATCTACTCAGTTGTTTGCCACAATGATTTTGCTATCAGGAGTCTTATATAATAATCTCAAAGAATTCATTGTATAGTTTGAAACACAATGATACACATCATAAGGAAGCACAAAAATAAACCTTTCAAACAATAAATAAATCCACCCAAAAAATCGTCATTTATAAAAAAGCCAAAGCTTTCAAAAAACTTCATGCACAGTCAAAACCACCTTTTTGCGATATATCTTCCCTAATAAACTAGCAGGAATAGCTCCTACATAAGTACTAGCATGTATTAAGTCAAATTGCTCCTTCTTGAGTAATTTAAAACCCTTAAATAAAGATAAATACAAAAAAGATCGTCTATTTTTCCCAATTCTATATATTTCAAAATTTCATTTTTTCTCATAATCTTTGAGATCTTCATCAAAACGACTAGTCAACAAAGTAATTGCATATCATCTTGCCAATAATCACTCTATTATTTGTTCAAAAACAGTCTCCACTCCTCCACAATGAGGCAAATAATAGTCCAAAAATAATAATATACGTTTTTTCATTTGAGTTTAAACTAAATCAATACTCAAAAATTCTACTTATATGCTTTCAAGTTTCAAGCTTTTATGAAATACAAAAAAAGTAGCGAAAATTTGACAAAAATAAAAAATCAAATACAATTGTATAAGACTTTATTTTTCACAAATAAAATGTCAAATAAAAGGCAAACAAAAATATATACTTATATGCATACAATCAAAGACAAACAAGTCAGAAAGTTTGTATATATTCGAAGCCAAAATGTCTATACTTTCGTACATTTGGGTGAATTATTGCTTATTGGGCTTATATGAGCTTTTACTATGCTTCATGCTAGTTATGACAGCTCATATCAGCATTTATACAGAGAAAATTCTATGGAAATTTCAAAAGCCTTTACAGATGCAGTGATTCAATGAAAACCAAAAGCAAACCAAAGCAAAGTAATCTCTGTGCGAAAAGAAAGCAAAACTCATATAGAAAACACATTTTTCCCAGGCTATTGTACACGAGGCGCTGCACTAATCTCCCCAGAATTTTTTCCATTCAAAGATGATTCCACACAAGAAAGAACTCGGTGAGGAAATGCAGTAGATCGATGTGAAAACGCAAAAGATGCCTGATACAAAATCTGATCCAAACCAAGCAATTGAGCTTTGATTGTCTATAAAGGACTACCAAGCAATTGATATTTTGGACATGTCTGAAAAGTAATGCACATCAACAGCAAATACAATTCAATGATTATTAGAGATATGAATCGATTATCAAAATACACTTGGACAGATCGCCGAGAAGACAGCAATAATACAAATATCAAATGTTATATATATTTAGAAAACAATAATTCTGATTCTTCTACTACAAACGATTCCAATTCCAATAACCCCCAAAATCCTAATAACAATTCAAATCAAAAAATAAATAATCAAGAAAGTACAAATAATCAACACAATTCTGCTCCAAAACCAGAACTAGAAAAAGCAGAAGACAAAACACCTGAAACAAACAATTCAAATAATTTAGAAGAAAAAGAAGAATCCAAAGATAAAACAGAAAATAAAGAAAAAGACAATAAAGAAGAAAATAAGGATAATATTCAAAAACCAGAAACACAAACTCCATCAAAAGAGCCTGAAAACAACAATTTTTATCAAACAAATAAATCAGATTTTATTGAATTTTTGATAGAAGAAAATCCTGAATTTGATGATCTAACAAAGCATTTTCTATCTCAAAACGAAATAAAAATCAGACTAAACAACAATGGGAAACTCACTGTTTGAGAAAATAGTTTATTAAATATAGAAATCATAAACAAACAAAATAAAGAAAAGTTTGTATGAGTACTTCCATTTGCAATAAACATTATCACAAGTAATTCCAATTTGAAAGCTTCTTTGAATACAATACAACTAATCCAACAACAAGAAAATACAGTAAAAATCAATGCCCAAGAAAAAGGGGAAAGTAGTATTGTCTTGAGTATAAACAATCAAAAAATCAAAACTATTTTTGTAGATATTGATTAAATATTTACTATTTTCACATAAGGAGAAAGCGAATCTCCATCTACAATATCATTTATTACTACAATTTTATGTCATTTTTTGATAAGTTTTTGAGATTTTAGAATAGAAATCGCGTTCTGTTCATCTTCCAAAGGATATTTTCACCATACATTTATCAAAAAAGGATTAATAGCAAACAAAAGATTCATGGATCTCAAAACAGATTCATCTTTTGTAAAAGCAAAAATATTATGATTTGGTTTGAATGCGGAAACAATCCTTGCCAAAAAGCCAGAATTTGTAAATAACAATATATAATCCGCATTTACTTCATCAGCAATTGTCAAAGCAGTTCTTGCTATTGTCTTTTTGTCCAAAGCATAATTATCTACGAAAGTAATTTCAAATCATTTGTGCTTGTTGTTTGTATGTTGTTCTGCCTCCAAAACAATATCAGCCATCATTTGACAAGCTTGAATAGGAAACTTTCAAACAGCAGTCTCATCCGACAACATCACACAATCTGTCCTCAAAATTACAGAATTATATACATCAGAAACCTCAGCTCTTGTAGGAAAAGGTTGTTCTACCATACTTTTGAGTAATTCTGTCGCGATTATTATTGGTTTTCAATATTTGAAGCAAGTATCCATAATCAATTTTTGATAATAAGGAAGTTTGGAAATTTCAATCTCCACCCCCAAATCTCATCTTGCAACCATAATTCAATCAGATTC
>CAZOFM010000013.1:0-2870 GCA_964579255.1 uncultured Candidatus Peribacteria bacterium | reverse complement strand
TATGCTGTTTCAAAAGATTTTTGATTTCCAAAACATTATCCTGATGTCTCACAAAAGATGCTGCAATAAAATCAACTCAATTATTGATAGCAAATAAAATATCCTGCTCATCTTTGTCTGTAATCCCCGGAAGTTTTAAAGAAATTCCCGGCAAGTTTACATGTCTTCTAGAACCAATACTATGATTACTCAAAGCTTCCAAAACTACAAAATCTTTTTCTATTTTCAAAACTTTCGCCTTCAACAAACCAGAGTCAATAATTATATTCTGACCTTCTTGCAAATCATCCAAAAGATATTGATAATCACAAAAAATATCAGATGACTCCTCTATCAAAGATTCATCTACAAAGATTTTGAAATTATCTCATTTTTTGATATCTATTTTTTCTGCAACATCTCCTGTCCTAATTTCTGGTCATTTGGTATCAATCAAAGTACTCAAGTTTGTCTGACCAGAGGCATTTAATTCTTTGATTGTCTCCAAAATCTGAGCAACCGATTCATGTTTTGCATGAGAAAAATTAAATCTAACTATATTTGCACCAGCATTATACAAATCAATCAATTTTTCTATAGAGCAATTAATGTCTGAAATAGTAGTAATTATCTTGGTTTTCTTTTTGTACATCAATATCAATAAACAATAAAACTAATAAGATCTAGCAAACAACACTCTTTTGTTGCTTGGTTTTCAAGAAATCATATCCACACCTGCCTCTTCCTCACTATCAAAAGGAATACATCTAATAGTAGATTTGGTCTCACTTTGGATTTGTTGAGCAACTTCTATACTTCCATCCCAATGAGCCAACACAAATCATTTTGTGATTTTATCTTTGAAATCTTCATAACTATCTACTTTGTAGGTGTTTTTTTCTCTAAATAATTTATTTTTTTCAAACAAAGAATTCTGAATATCCATCAGTATTTGGTCTACATTTTCTGCAAATTCTTCTATGCTCATATTGATTTTTTCTTGTGTATCTCTTCTATAAACCTCTATCATTCATTTTTCCAAATCCCTCATACCCACAGTAATTCTAAGTGGAATTCCTTTCAATTCCCATTCAGTAAACTTCCATCAAGGACTCTTTGTACTATCATCATCTATTTTGTATGCAATATCTATATTTTTATCCAAAAAATCAGATTTTATTTTTATTTGTTTATTATCCATTGCAGAAAGGATAGGATTGATTGCATCTTTGATTTTTGCCAAATCTGATTCTGTCTTGGCAATAGGCACGATTACCACATGAGTTGGAGCTAAAGCTGGTGGCAAAACCAATCATTTATCATCTCCATGCGACATAATCATAGCACCAATAAGTCTGGTAGTTACTCACCATGAAGTTCATCGTACGTAGTCTTGCTCATTTTTGTCGTTTGTGAATTTCACATCAAAAGATTTTCCAAAATTTTGTCCAAGATCATGACTTGTCCCAGCTTGTAATGCTTTGAAATCTTGCATCATCGGTTCCAAACTATAAGTAGTCAAAGCTCCCGCAAATTTATCATGCTCAGGTTTTGGTCCCAAAACAGAAGAAATCCCCATAAAATTTCTCAAAAAATCATCATAGACCAAATGCATTTTTTCCGCTTCGGCTACAGCTTCCTCATGAGTCGCATGAGCAGTATGTCATTCTTGTCGCAAAAACTCTGATGTCCTCAAAAACATTCTGGTTCTCATTTCTCGTCTAACTACATTTGCTCGCTGATTACACAAAATAGGTAAATCACGATAAGATCAAACTCGTCTTTTGTAACTATCCCAAATAATAGTCTCAGAAGTAGGTCTTACAATCAATTCTTCCTCCAATTTTGCAGTCTCATCTACAACAATTCATTTTCAATTTTCATCATTTTTGAGTCTATAATGAGTGACAATCGCACATTCTTTTGCAAAATGTTCTACATGTTCAGCTTCTTTTGTCAAAAAAGATTTTGGGATAAAAAGTGGAAAATATGCATTGTAATGTCATGTCTTTTTGAACATAGCATCCAGCACATCTCTCATATTTTCCCATATCGCATAACCATAAGGTTTGATTACCATAGATCATCTGACTGCAGAGTTTTCTGCTAAATCTGCTTTGATTACCAATTGATTGTATCGTTCGGAGTAGTTTTCTGTAGGAGAAATAAGTTTGGACATAATTATTCAAACAAAATTAAAAATAGCAAAAAGTATTATAAGAATTTACTTTTGATTTTCACGAGAAAACAACAAAAAACAAATGTCGGGTTGACAATTCAAAAAAATCAGATTTATTATTGAAAATATTTACCAATCCAAGTCCAGAAATAATTTATTTTGAGTCTGGATTCATTTTTACCAGAATAAGCTGAAGAAATATCATTTTTGTTTGCTATGGAATCACTACTATTCAAATAATCACTATATGTAAGTTGTACAAAATCACAGCTCTGATGAACAAAAGATCACTTCAATTGTCATCCAACACAAAGCCTAATTTCTACTTCACAAGGCAAATCTATCAAACCTACAGACGATTTATAAGCTTTTACTATCTGTCAATCCTTAAGTTTCTCTCACCAAGGAGTATTACAAATATTGTTTGAAAGAGGAAGTTGATTTGTGTTAGAAGTATTTGGTTTTTTTCCAGATCCAGCTGGTCATCGAGTATCTATTGGCTCTGTTTTTCAGTCTATCTTTCCATGGACGTCAAAATCTGCTCCACTCAAAGATGGACTTCATGGTTGCACAAGAGGATCTACTGGCTTTTGAGTATAAGACACTACCTCTGGTCTAAGATAAGAATACAATGTATGTTCCTTACAAGATTCTTGATTATATGTCCCGCTCAATTTTCAATTATTACAAAATCTCCTTTGCACATCACAAA
>CAZOFM010000012.1:8755-12970 GCA_964579255.1 uncultured Candidatus Peribacteria bacterium | reverse complement strand
TGTGACCTTTATCCACAATTTTCATTTCTATTATGGATTTTGCAAATCTCACCACAGCTTCTCAAGATGCTGTTCTAATGACTTGATTATGAGAAATGCTGATAAGATTATGAGTATGAGTTGGATTGATTTTCCCATTGATAGCTTTGGCAGTAGTATTATTTATTAGAATCTGATTCTTATGGATGGTAATTTGAGCTAGTCCATTGATCGTATTAGCTAATGTTTTCAAGGACACTTTCAAATTAGATAAATTTATGGATAAAGTCTCTCTATCAAATATTATCAAAGTAGCTTTTGCACCAGTAATCACAGTATTTGCTCTAAGCATATCTATGGTATTTATGAATACACTAGCAACATCTTTTTCTAGTGAAGATATGACCAAGCTCCAACCACTATATCAGTTCTGAATAGAAAATGCTGATATAGAAAATGCTGATACAGAGTATGTATACAAAACAATTTTCTGATATACAATAGCATATCCCAAAACTTTGGATACTCACGCAGGAGCAACTGGAGACTTCTTTTCTTGGCTAATAGTTTCATTCTTTGGAGTCTGAATTATGCGATTTGTTTTATTTGCCGCAATCAAAGCAAGTGGAACAGTGTGAGCTGCTGGAGAAAAGATCAAAGAATTCGGAGAAAATGTATTCAAAACTGCGCCTATTATTCCTTTTGGAGACAGTCGAGTCGGAGCATGGACACTAGGAAAAGCCGTTTCCAAAGGAGAATATGCAGAAAAATTCCGAGACAATAGAGTTGTGAAATATAATGATCAAACTCGCGCTATCGAGGGCAAATTTTGAGCTATTACAGGAGCTAGCCCACAATGAAATATTAGTGAATCTCAAAAAGCTACATTATCTGGTCTATTAAACACAGGCAGATATTCAGATGCAAAAAACCGATTAGTAACAAACAAGTTTGTGTGAAGCACTGACAAATCTGATATACAAGGCAGATATCAAACAGATTCCACATTCGCAACTATGATTGATAGCCGCTCTGTAGAGGAAAAATTAAAAATCAGTGAAAAGTTTTTTGGCGACGACGAGTTCTTAACAAAAGAACAAAAAACAAAAATAACAGAAAATCTGAAATGAGCAAAAAGCGAAGAAGAACTCGAAGAAAAGATCGAAGAACTAAATGCAAATAAAGATAAAACAAAGCCAATAGATGATAATTTCGAAATAGAAATCGGTGACGATGTTAAAACAAAATATACAGTAACAATCCAAAACTGAGAACTAAAAGCTGAACCATCAACCCCATAACACTTTAATTCACAATACAAGATGAAAGCAATCAAATCATTTATCAAACGATTACAAAGCAAACAATGAGTCAAAATCTCTGCATTCATTTTGATATTATCTGTTTTTTTCTTCACTCAAGTTTTTGCTGCTGGCACAGAACAAGAACGACACAAAAAGGCAGCAGAGCTTGTTTTTAGTTTCTTGGAACTATTATCTCGAATCTGGGTTTTATTAGCAGGAATCGCCGGAAAATTAATGACCAATGATATGGTCTATGGATCTCGGCTTCACATGGATCAGTTTCTTTGGAAACTACGAAACATATTCAAAAATTTTGCAAACTTTAGTCTATTAGGCGTATTATTACGAGGGATTATCCAATTTATGACAAAAAAATGATGAAGCATACAAAAATTAATCACTCAGACTTTGATTGCGGGGGTTTTGATACAAGCAAGTTGGTTTTTAGTTGCTGCTACTTTGGATATTTCTACAGTAATCACTTCTGCTATATGAGCTTTTCCTAGCAACTTTATCAACAAATCATCTATTCAGGAAAATGAAATTTACAAAAATCTTGCAGAAAAAATACACAATCATTATATCAAACTAAATAAACCAGACGATAATTGAAAATCTAAAGTAACATCAGAGATAATGATCTGAAGGGAAGATGAATGAGTGGACAAAGATTTTTGGGAAAAGTTAATGCCAAAGTCAGATTCCATAGCTGGTCCTTTAATTTATATTTGAGCAGCAACATTAAATACTCAGAAAGCGTTAAGCAATAATGCCACAGTAAATAGCAAGTCAGTACTGACTACAAGCGTGATACAATTATTGATGACAGGCTTGTTTTCTATCACCTTAATTTTGTTAATTATTGTAAATATATTAAGAATTGCTATACTTCGAGTCTTTATCCCACTTTCTCCCCTATTTATATTACTAATTACTATTGGGAAAGGTGATAAAATATCCAATATGGGGAAAAGTCAGTTTTTAAAAAGTTTTGGATTAAAATCAATTTTACATGCTATTTTCAAGCCAGCTTTGTTGACTGCAGTTTTGTCCTTTATATTGATCTTGCTGGTAAGCATGCAAAGTTTAATGAATCCAACACAAAAAAATATAAACATAAATTGAACAAGTATATCTACAGTAGAAGGGAGTGCTTATATGGAAAATGAGTGAATTTTTAGCGTAGAAATCAATGATAGCTTCTTTGCAGAAACAGGTAAAAATATATTTAGCTGATTAATTATATATTTTGTATGTCTATTTATGATGCGATATTTAGTCAAAACAGCAGCAAAAACTGGATGATGAGTAATAGAAAGCACAATGGATAAGACAACAAAAATTGTAGAACATATGGCTACAACTACACCAGTTTTTGGTCACTATTCTTATTGAGCAATGCAACAATCTGGAACAGAAATACTAAGACAATTTTGAGAAAAATCTGAAATCAATCTTGATTTTGGAAGGAATTCTCAATGAGCTGGTAAAATATCAAATAAATGATTTGAAGAAGCGATGGCTAAACTTACATGAGCCATAATCTGGAGTGATAGTGACTTCAACAGTTTAGCTAGATCAAAGCCTAATGATTTATTTGCAAAAACAAAATCAATGATTGCAAACAACTGACTAAGCCCAGAAATACGACAAGAACGAGAAAACAGAGTTTTCAATCCACTGGAAAATAAAAATAGTATTAAAGTAGGTGGTAATAAACGTCTAATTTTTATAAAAGGAAAAGAAGAGACATTCGCAAACCTTACACCAGGAAGCCTCAAAGATATACATATAGAATTATGATGAGATCCTAAGAAATATGTTCCAAAAAACCATAATGATTTTATGAATAATGTAAAAAACAGAATATATGATTCTTCTACAGAATAAAAAAATAATTTCAACTTGCAAAAAACAGACACATTGCTAATATAAATCAGAATTTTATTGGTTTATTTCTATGCAATGAAACAAAGGATTTTTTCAATTATTGGGATAATTTTGTGTACTATTCTATGATTTTCTATTTACGGAGAATTTATGGCAAATCACACATATTATTATGAAATGTTTGGCTCACGAACAAATTGGAAAATCTTAATATGGTGAATAGTTGCGCTAATGATTCCACTTGGATATCTTTTGCGAAGCAAGCGTTATTCACTCAAATCCTTTTTATTAAAACGACTACCCACCGGATTAATCACCTTTGGAATCGCACATACAGTCATCAAAGAAGGGATAATCTGATCTTCCGGATTAATGATGCTAATCATCAATATTTTGTTTCTATATTTTTTGTGAATATACACAATCGTTTGAGTCACTAGCTTATGACATCTTATCAACAAAAAACGAATCAAGCTACCACAACAAAGAATTCAAGAACTATTTTTAAATTTTGGAATCTGATTGGGAACTTTATTATTACTTATCAAAACATTAGCAAGTTTTACCATATTTTACGGTTTGATTACACGACTTATCTTTTTGGGATTGGGATTGGCAATATATTTCTCTAGAAAGGAATTAAGTTGATACCAAGCACTTTTGGATGAAAAAATCTGAAATTTCCAAATAAACTCCCTCAAATCACAGCCAATACTTTGGATTTGACTAGTTTTGATTTGAGTATCTATTTTGTATTATCTATATGGATTCCAACTTTCTTTTATTCCATATTCTACAGCTTGGGACGCAAATCACGCTTATATGTATATCCCAAAAGTACTTGCAGAAAATCACTGAGTTTTGCGATGAAATATTTGAGCCGCTGCCACTGCCCCAGAATTACGACATAGCTTTATAGCTTTTTGGTTTAGCTTGATTTGAGCAATCAAATGATTTTGGCTAGGAGCAGATACTGTCGCAGTTTCAATGAACTTTTTAAGTTGAATTTTTGTACTTATATTATGACTTGCTACGGTCAAAG
>CAZOFM010000012.1:0-8745 GCA_964579255.1 uncultured Candidatus Peribacteria bacterium | reverse complement strand
AGAAAGCTCACATTCCACTTGTTAGCCAAAATAGCTTTTTATCTATGACGATTTCTACTCCTTCTTTGGCTAACAAGTGGAATGTGAGCTTTCTTGGTTTTCGTAGACAACAAGACAGATTTATGAGTAATGGCACTTACAATGCTATGAATGTTATCTGGCTTTATTTTCCTAAATTATGATAGACAACAAAAAAATAAACACAACAAAAACACAATCAAATATATTATAATTTCTGGAATCTTTTTTGCGCTGGCAGTCATGGCAAAACAAACAGCATTCATTGATATTGTGCTTTTTGGACTATTATTGGTTTCATTATGGATCAACTCAATTATCGCAATTTGACTTGGAATCACCGTTGTTTGAATCACAGGAATTCTACAAATCGCAAACGCAATAGACTTAATCAGTCCAAGTGTATGAGTCCGAGTTGCAATAATATGATTACTGATTACAGCTTGAGGATTTGTCTACGCATACTTCCAAAAACAATTCAAAAATCTGAAAAACATTTCTATAAATATTTGATATTGGATATTGGGAATTGTAGTTTCTCTATTATTATTCAAATGAACACATATTGCATATTATCAAATCAAAAACCATGATTTTAGCATCTGAAATTTTGCCAAATCCATATTATTAGCAGATAGTTGACAAAATATAGATTTGCAAAAAGAAATAGATCAAGAATACAAAACCCAAGATATCAATCCAGAAACATGCGCCATAATGACTTTTGACCAAGAAGAACTAGAAAAAGATAAAAAAGAAGCTATCGTATGAAATGAAGATGTATGAAGATATGTAGGATATTGACGAAAAGATTTTGAAAAATCAAACTGACTAAATCTCTGATATTATATGTTGAAAATGATTTTTCCAAAAGACGATGCTTGCTATTGATTCAATAAAAATGCAAAAATTCTTTGTAAAAATTCAGATTTGGTCTTATCTTTCAATATTCCTGGATTAATCTGATTATTAAACGATTTGGATGAAAATTCCGAATCATACAAAGTCTTGGAAAAATCCTTGCAAGATGCTGAAGCAAAATGACAAGTAGAATCAATAAATGACTATAGAGATCAAGCATTAGCTATCAAACAATATTACGAGGATCACTCTATAAAAACCCAAGCAGGAATAATTTCAATTCCTTATAGATACATCATTCCTCTAAATATTTCATTCAACCGATCCTTACAAAATCTCAGTAGTTATTACACAGATATTGGGTTTGTACGACTATTCACAATGGTTTTTATAATTCTTGGATTGATTTATTGAATACTCAAAAAAGATAAAACATTAGTTAGTATTAGCAGTATTACCATACTTTGACGAGCAATACGACGAATGATTGGATGATGAATTTTACGATATTGATTGGGATTAGTAATTTGGACAATACTAGCTAGCATAATATATATCAAAGAGTTGATTGACGATAAATCCAAACAAAATAATCTGAATTTATTGTATTTATTTCTAATACTATTTACGGTTTGGTCTGTAATTCAACTATTTTTCAACTTCATTAGAATATCATCTCAATGAGCAGGAGGACCATTTGCCCGATACAAAACCAATACATGAAAAGCCATAGAAATCGATGATTCATTCCAACAAAAAGAAGTAATAACCAGCAGTTACACACGAAAAGATGTTTTTGATTTGCAATTTCCTCACTACAACAAATTTATAGAAAAAACAAAAGATAGAGCTGATGAGGATTGAGTTTTGATAGCTGGAACATATATCCAATATTTCCTGCACAATCAAAGAAATATAACAATGGATGGAATGTTATGAATGTTACGAGAAGAAATGTCAGACAATAATAGTTGTAAAACTATACACAGATTAAAGCAAAAAAATATAAAATACTTAGTAATAGACCAAAATATTTGAACGGTTTGAATGTGAGAATGAAACGAAACTCTATTTCACAGATTCTTCGCAAAACTCAATGCAAATGCTGATAAAATAGATTCCCACTGAGTAATTAGTATGTTGATCAAAATGAGCCAAGAATGATACTTAAATCTAATAAACACCAACAACTTAGGCACAAAATATGCTATTGAAGTGGAAGATCAGCTGTTCAAAGAATATTTTGGAAACGATATTGACTTGATTTTGACCAGATCCAAATTGGCCGTAGCAAGATATTTCGCAGATTCAAACAATTATGTGAATTTTGTAGCTAATGTCTTTGCACAGAGAATCTGAAATGGGAAAGCAATATGAGATATGGCAGATGTATTTGGCAAAATCATAGATGAAAACAAAGTAATGAATATAGCTTTTGAGCTTTTATCTAGCTGACAAATCACACAAGAGCAATTAAAGCTATATACAACAAATCTAACTCAAGACGAAAGATTAATTTTGATGCAATACATCAATCTTGTCAATTTAACAAAAAATAACAACAATAATTTTCAAGAAGCAATTAACTCTATATTAGCACAAAGCTTGTGATGAAGCAGTCAAGTGATGGTTTTTGAACTTATTTTCTAACTAATTTTCAAAATAGGCTTGACTTTTTACATTAAATATGTATTTTTTGTGTGTAAAACAAAATATGAAAACTAAAAAACAAAAATAAAATATGAAAACAATAAAATCATTGTTTGTTATAATAGTAGCTATTATAGCAATAGGGAACTCTTCCTGCAAAAAAGAAGACCCTCCTCGTACAGAATGGGATCATGTTTTGGTAAATGTCTCCAACTCGATTGAATCCTATAATAGTTGGTTGGCAGAAATGCTCTTTCAAGAGATTCATGATACAATATGGCCTCTTGATGAAAATGGGAAACCAATCAAAATAAGAAATCCAAAAACGGGAGAATGGCAGTTTAATGGCATTGAAGTAGTATATAATGATTTTACTAATTGTCATAAAATGTCAAAAAATTATGTAGATGACAAAATGCATTATCTACACAAAAAACTATGGGAATTGCAAAATGCTGATCCTCACAAAAGAGGTTTAACAAAGCACCCCTATGAAGATTGTGAAATAGTAATAGAGCCTGTAGATGGAAAGTCTCTTCAAGATGAGTTACAGGTATTAAATCAGCTTGGAGACTTAAGCATCAAATATCCAAATAAATCTCCAATGGAGATTATAAAGGCGGAAGTAGAAAAACAAATCCCAAAGGCTCAAAAAGCGACTCTGATTTTCTTGGAAAGAGAAGTCAGAAAAAATGATACAAAGAGCGCAGAAGCCTTTGTGGAAACAGTCTATCTATTAGAAGAGTTTTTATGATTCTAGTGGGAAAAATACAGAAGGAGCTTTATTTTGGCTCCTTTTTTTTAAAACAAAGAAGTTTGTTGGGGCATTGTCATTTGTCTTTTCATATCATTTAGAGTTTTTTCCAGGGAGGCGAATCATAGGTCTTTTATCAAAACATCTTTGTATCTATCAAAGTCAATTTCGTGATTCAAGTCAGATAAGTTTTGAGAAAACTCTGGAAGCATTCTAAGTCTTACAAGTTTTTGGCTCATTTCTACTATTTCACGATGATCTACTAGTTTTTGTTGAAGATCTTGGGGAATTTGTTCTAAATTTTGGTATATCTTAGCCAAAGATCAATAGTTTTTTATCAAAAAAGACGCTCTTTTGGGTCAGATTCCTGGGATTCCTGGAATATTATCCGAGCTATCTCCAATCAAAGCCAAATAATCCAACATCAATTCAGGAGTAAACAAAAACTCTTGCATAAATTGCTTTACATCTACACGATTATTTCTCATAGGATCCACACAAAACACATTATGATCCAACAATTGTTTGAGATCTTTATCAGAAGAATACACATCAATAATCAAATCAGATTCTTTTTTATATTTTTCTACAATAGTCGCGATTATATCATCGGCTTCATATCCCTCCTCCACAATATTTGCCAATCCCAAATCATTTACCATCTTTTGAGTAACTGGGATTTGTTGCTTAAAATCATCTTCCATCTTTTTACGATTGGCTTTGTATTCTGGAAATTCATTATGTCTATGAGTTTTTGTCGGGGCATCCCAAGCAATCACAAAATAGTCTGGTTTTTCCAACAATATTTTTAGTATCATACGCACAAATCCATAAACCACATTTACATTTTGTCATTGAGAATTATTCATTGCAGGAAAAGCATAATAAGCTCTATACAAAAAACCAGAGCCATCCAATACAAATAATTTTTTCATAAATAAGAAAAACATATAAAATCAAATACACTATCTTCTTGATATGTATAAACCTTTTGATATAAAATACAAGACTTGAAATATAGTCAGATTTATTTTATTTTGAAATTATGATTATAAATTCAGCCCAAGAAATGCATCAATTTGGAATCAGTTTGGCCAAGGAACATAAAGTTCTGCTTTTGGAATGAGATTTGGGAAGCGGAAAAACCACATTGGCCAAATGATTTGCAGAGTGATTAGGAATTGACCCAAATATAGTACAAAGTCCCACTTACACATATATCAACAAATACCAGCAAAAACTAATACATGTAGATATGCGAAGAATCAAAGAAGAAAATGAATTAATAGAAAAAGGAATTCTGGATCAAATAGATCAATTTGATTATGTAGTAATAGAACGACCAAAATTCACAGAAAAACTATGAATCAACGGCCTAAATATCAAAATAAAAAAAAGCTCTCCTAATACAAGAGAGCTAGAAATTTCTTAAATTATATGATTAAAAATCTATTCAATATCTATCCATAGAAACCATAAATTGCGATACAGCATGAGTAGATAAGCTTTGTTTGCAGACATTATTATCATCTTTCAACAATTTCATTATTACAAGGAATCCATCAAAGTTATCTGCAATATTTTTGAGTTCTATCTGCGATAAAGGCGTTTTTTCCAGTTCTTTGAGTACATATATTACAAAAGAATTTACTAAGTTTTTAATTTCCGATTTTTGAAACATAGGAACATTCAATTCCAATTCGACTCATTTTATTTGAATTCTGACCTTGGAATATTCAATATCATTTTTACATTGAGTAAATTTATCCAATTCCTCTTTGAATTCTGCAATTATTGATTGATCTCAGGTTTCATTCAAAGCTCCCGTTTCTGTCAAAAAGTTTTGTCCACTACCATAAGTAAGCAGTTTTCATCAATATAAAGTTGCCAACAAATTATAATTTATATCTCAATCATCTCCACGATTCAAAGTAAAAGCAGCTTTTGCTTCATTTCCAAACGAATCTGTAGCAACAATTCACATATCATACTCAGTATTCAAGGATAAGCTAGGCAAAGAAAATTGATGTTTCATAGACAATCAAGTCATTTCAAATGCCCATCAATTAGTAGTATCTTTGATTATCACAAAAGCATTTGCTCTGCTTTCTTTAGTAGATGAAAAAGAAAAATCATATCCAGAAATACTAAATCATCCAAGTTCAAACACATCTGTATCAATAAACAAATCTGATTCTCATTGTACGTATCAAGTGTTTCATGCAAGATCTTGATAATAAATTTCGTAAGCGATCTTTCATTTTTGTATGTTTTCTTCAATTGTATATTCAGTATTATAAATTAATCAATCAGATTCAAATTCATCTATCAGTTTGGAATTTATATAAAGCTTGGTTCCTGTCAATTCTTCTGATGCCTCAAAACTAATTTCGAGCTTTTCTCATTCAATTACAATTCATGAATCGCGATTATCTACAGAAATTTTAAAATCTGAAATATTTGGAGGACGATTATCAATTCTAAATTCTGGTGTTTGATGTAAAATATTATTGGGTTGTACGATTCGTCTAATATAATATCCATCCCAATCATCTGTGGGTTCTCAAGGATAAAGTCATTCTCTCAAAATCTCAATTTCACCACTGGAATTCAAACCAGTTTCCACATAAAATCCAGAATTCAAAAGCTTTGTATCAAAAATGAATTCATTCATATAACCAGGGATTGTCTCCAGGGTAATTCGTTCTTCATTGTGATCATAAAGCTGAATATCCACTGATTCTCCATGACAAGATTCTCCTATTTCTCGAGAAATATTCATCAAGCCCGAAAAGATATTTCAATCCAAATCGAATGAAAATCATTTATAATCACACACTTCTTCAATATGTTCCGGCAAATCTAAATCACCATCTTCAATAATTATTGGATCGGTTTCATTCTTATCTCAATCAAAATGATTATTTGTTTCATCTAAGTCATCTGTTTCATCTATAGTTTCATTGTCTCCAAGAATATTCTCATTTTCTTCTTCTAAATCAGAATCCATATCATTTTCCAAATCAATATCATCATTCAAATCAACTTCTTCATCTAATTCCAACAAATCCTCCAACTCCTCTATTGTCATAGACTCTCATTCCTCCTCTTGCTCTCAAACAATCACTATATCATCAGCAAAACTCGCATCATTAGCGCCACTATAAAGCATAAAACTAGCTCCAAAAAGCATAATAATTTTTACAAAAAGAAATGCTCAACCAACGAGTCATCCCAAAAAGAAATACTTGTTTTGATGTCTTCTCATATGTGTTGCTACTCTTTTTGCTTGATTCACAACATAACTGTAATTATGCTGGTATCTGCCATTATTAGAGTTTGATAACTTATCTGACATAACAATATTATAATAAATAAAAATTCTGACTATAACAAGTATAATCAGAATCTTTTTTTTGTCAAAAATTCAAAGAGATTTTTTACTAAGTTTTGACGAAAGAAAACAAAGTTCTAAGCTGACTAAACAAAGCGTTTGAGTTTTCTGCTTTTTTTATAGATGATTTTGTGTTTGATTTTGTTGATTTTGGAGCTGAATATTCTTCAAATCCACGCAACAAAAGCGCCGCAAATTCTCATCTTTTGATTTGGTCATTGTTGCAAAACAAATTAGTCTGATCCAAATCAAGCAAGCTACACACCTCTGCTCTTGTCATAAACCTATCTGGAAAGAAAAACTTTTGGGAATCTTTCTTTTCAATAAGTTTGGCAATCCATCATTGCATTTCAGCGTAAGCAACTGAAGAAGCATAAGAACTGTTTTGAGCAACATCATAAAACCAGCCATGAGTCGGCAAAGTAATTAATGGAACTTGCTGTTTACTAGTAGCAAGACGATACTTAACCAACATAATAACAAACTCATACCTGCGAAGATAGTTGTCTGGGTAAAATTTTGCACGACCAGAATCTATTACTCAAATTTCAGCTAATCTGCTAATTTCAGCCGAATAAATATGAGAAGGAACATCTACCAATGTTTCAATCTCAAATCCCTCTGAATCATAAGAACTTTCCAAGTTGTAGTCTTCTATAGAAAAAGAAATAATTTCTTTAAACACTCATTGTAATCTTTCTCATAATTTTGAGATAAATACAGATATATCTTTTTTCTCGACAATTGGCTCTTCTTCAACAATCATATCTCCAGACATTGCAAAGACACTTGAAGATAGAAAGAAAAAAGATAAAAGTGTTTTTACTATAGAAAAGCTCCTTCTCAAAAACTTCTTAGACAATAGGCGTTTTTCCATATAAAACAGCTTAAGGGATAAAAGTTTGTGTAGTAATTTTCCCACTTAAGCAAATCTATTATAACCCGTTTTTTTAATTTGTCAAGTTTTTTATTACAATGAACTATTCAATCAAAAAAATTAAAGGTTTAGACTGCATTTTTGCTCCAATGCAAGATAGCAATTCTATCACAATTGAAATAATGTGTAAAGCAGGAAGCCAATATGAAAGCAAAAAAACTAATGGAATAAGCCATTTTTTGGAACATTTGTTTTTTAAATGAGGAAAAAGATATCCTACGCCAAAATCTGTTGCAGAAGCAGTAGATAGATTTGGCTGAGAATTTAATGCCTATACAGGAGATGAATATGCTGGATATTTTGTAAAATGCGCTCCAGAATTTTCTTCACAAGCTATAGATGTTTTGGGGGATATGATGATGAATCCACAGTTTCCAAAAGAAGAATTAGAAAGAGAAAAGTGAGTCGTAATCCAAGAACTAAAAATGTATGAAGATAATCCTATGGCACTTGTTGCACAAAAGCGACAAAGACGATACTTTGGAGACAACAACTATTGACGACCAACAATCTGAACTATTGAAAACATATTGTCTTTTGATCAAGAGGATTTATTTAGACATAAAGAACAACTTTATACAAAAGATAATTTAATAATTGTTATCGCTTGAAAAATTAGAGACCAAAAAGAAATAGAAGATCAGATTTCTAATTTATTTGCCAATTTACCAGACAAAAAAACTTATCAGAAAACTCCCTTTAGCAATCATAAACCAGTAGAAAAAGAAAGTTTTTTTGAAAAGAAAACTGAGCAAAATCACTTAATAATTTCTGCTGATTGATTCAAATGAAACGACTGGTCAAGATATCCAGCAATAGTTTTGATGACCATTTTGGGTGGGAATATGTCTTCCAGGTTTTTTCAAAATATCAGAGAAAAAGAATGATTATGTTATTATATCAGAGCTGCACATTTGAGCTGACAAGACGAAGGAACTTTTATGATGAGAGCTGGAATAGACAAAGAAAGATTTGATTTTGGAGTAGAAAAAATATTTGAAGAAATAGCAAAAATAGCAAATTGAAATTTTTCTCAAGAAGAGTTTGACAATACAATCTGATTTAATATATGACAGCTCCAAATGGGAATTGAATCATCAGAGCAAATGGCTAGTTTTTTGGGAGCACAAC
>CAZOFM010000011.1:0-13179 GCA_964579255.1 uncultured Candidatus Peribacteria bacterium | reverse complement strand
TGCTATAGATCTTAGTGTTTTCCTCGAATACGGCGCAAAATTTTCGAGAAAATCTAGTAATTTATTAAAATTCAATCCAGTAGTGTGTCATTGCGAGCGTCAGCGTGGCAATCCAGATTGATCATCAGATAATCAGATGGATTGCTTCATTTCATTCGCAATGACTTTCTTTCTAAGTTCTATCAATGCGCTCGTCACCTTTGGGGCAGGGGAAAATGCTTTGGCAGGGACGGTTTTGAGATAAATTACGTCGTAAGCGAAGTTAATTATCCACCAAAGATATGATTTTTTGTGAGCATCTTGACAGAGCTTATCTGCTACTTCTTTTTGCACCATAAAAACCCCTCCTACATAATCTTGCTGCCCCTCGCCAAAAAACTTTCTCAAAATCGGGGACGTGATATAATACGGCAAGTTTCCTACAACGAGGGTTTTTTGAGGAACTTGTCATCTTTTTTTGAGCTCTTCATTTACATCTACATCCAATACATCGGCATGAATCACACGGACATTTTCTAGTCATTCTACCTTCAATTTTCCATCAGCAACAAGTTTATCATCTCTTTCAATTACAAAAAATTCTGGACTTATATCTTTGATAAGTTTGGTCAATGATCATTTGCCTGGTCAGATTTCAATTAGGACTTGCGATCACGATTCTTGATAGAGTTTTTGGATTTTATCACGCAAATAGTGTCTGATTTTATTGTCTATCAAAAAGTTTTGTCATAAATAAGTGCTCATTTTGTATTTTGGATAAATCGCCCTCAAGGGCAATTAATTGATAATCACTTATCCTTGAAAATCAATGTTTATTAAGTATTTAAAGATAATATGATAAAATAATAATAAAATATATAGAGACGCGATTAATCGCGTCTGTACAAAAATAATCGATATTTTATCATCCCCATAAAAATAATCGATATTTTATCATCCCCATAAAAATAATCAATATTTTATCAAATCAATATAAAATGATCCAACATATCCCCGTTTTATTAAATGAAGTCATCGCAAGCATTCCAGAAAATGCTCAATTTTTGATAGATGGCACACTTGGACACGCTGGACATACAGAAGCGATTTTGCAAAAATTCCCCAAAATTTCCGTTCTCGGTATAGATAGAGATCCAATTATTTTGAGCAAAACCCAATCCAAACTCCAAAAATATAGCAATCGCTTCCAAGCAATTCAATGAACTTATGCAGATATGGATATTTATTCTCAATCAAAAAAATCTGATTTTATTTTGTTGGATATATGAGTAAATATGGAGCATTACAAGGACAGTTCACGCGGATTTTCCATAAATTGAGATTTTCCATTGGATATGAGATTTGATCCTACACAGTGAATCCCCGCTTCTCAGCGAATAGCGAAAGCTTCTATAGGTCAGTTGCAGAGATGCTTTGTGGAATACGCAGATTTTTCTCCGAAAAAAGCTGAAGAGTTGGCGATTACGATTTCTCGTGCAAAAAGTAAATCCCCCATTTCATCCACTCGCCAACTCCGTGAAATCCTTGGATCTTGTTGACTTTGATGACCAGCTTCGTCAGTGATTTTCCAAGCTATCAGAATAGAAGTAAATCAAGAATTGGAGCAGCTCAAAATCTTTTTATCAAAACTTCCATCGCTTCTAAAATCCTGAGCCAGATGCTGAATTATCACATTTCATAGCATAGAAGATAGAATCGTGAAAAATGCTTTCAAAGAGTTTTCGTCTTCGCTTTGACGAGAGCTTTATAGCAAAAAAGCCATCAAACCGACTTATCAAGAGGTTCAAAAAAATAGAGCATCTCGTAGTGCGAAATATAGAGTGATTATTGGGGATTAGAATACTATTAATATATGCTATTATCAATAGACGCGATTAATCGCGTCTCTATATTATGCTCGTTCAATAATATTTTCCTCTTGCAAAAGAGATGCTTTTTCATTACAAATTATATAATCAAAAGTTTATTTTGCTCTTTTTTTTATGAAGGTATTTGCATTTGTTCCGACAAATTCGCTCAAAAAAGGTTATGAAAACTTGCTTCTAAAATATAGAAATCAAGACGCTTTTATGGATTTATTAAAAATCTGATTTTTGGGAGCTGTAATGTTTTTGTCTTTGTTTGTATACCTTCGTTTTGTGAGTTTATCATCTACTCACGGATATTTCCTTAGACAAGAAAACCAAAATCTAAACAATATAGCATTCCAACAAGAAGTTTTCAAAACACAATTATTAGAGCAAAAGCAAAAAAACTGGACAAATCTCAATTCTTCCAGATCCATAAAAAAGACAGTAGTCACAGTAGATACGCAGATAGTTAATGTACCAGCAATGACGGAATTATCCAAAAATTAGTTGCCAGATTCATTTTCTGGTAATATTTATTATTTAGTTTATAGATGTTTGCCTATAACTATATATGTCTATTCGTCTATTAAGCTTTTTATCTACTTATCCAGCCAGATGATTGATATTATTTTCAAAACACTGTCGGACAAGAATCGCAGGAGAATTATTCAACTTCTCAAGCAAAAAGAGATGGCGGTTTCCGAATTATTGACGCATTTTGATATTACGCAGGCGTCTTTATCTCATCATTTGGATATTCTCAAAAGATCAAATCTGGTAATTGATGAGAGAAGGGGGCAATTTGTCTATTATTCTCTCAATCAAAGTGTTTTTGAGGAAACTGTGAATTTGATTTTGAATTTATTAGTTTAATATTTATCGACCCCGGGGTCAATTTTCAAATTTTCAAGCAATATTTCAGCTCCAAAAACTCATTCATTTCCTATTTTTTTCATTTTCAATTTATTCAAATCAAGTCATCAAATTTTGTTCCTTCTAAGTTCTGTCAAAATTCATCAAAGCCCAAATTCCTGTCAAGTTCGATATCATATAGATCTAATATAAGTCCCGGATCATACCGCCAAACGCAATTTCAAAATAGGGAAATCATAGGAAATTATCTCAAATTTACTACATTTCATTATTCTCGTTTCTGTCAAAGTTTGTCCACTTCTTGCCAACTCATACATCTTTTTTCAGTTTATTTTTTTCGCACTAAATGGCGTCAATGGCAACTCTTTTTCTGGGATTAGCTGAGAGAGTTTTTCCTCTATTTCCAACTGGTTTGGAGCCGCGATAATCTCCCCATTTTTATTAATTCATTTTTCGTCAAAACCATATTGTTCTATTTTTTCCCAGTAGTCGATATCTCGTGTATCGCTCATTTGCGAAAAATCTATTGTAGTTTGATACTCTTTATCTAGTCATTGGATTTGTCCCAAAAGTTTGCTGGATTTGCCAATTCATACAATCAAAAGCCCAGTAGCCAATGGGTCCAAGGTCCCACTATGTCCGATTTTTTCTTTTGGAAAAACCCTCTTTAATCTACGAATTACATCATAGCTCGTAATTCATTTTTCCTTGTCTATAGCAAGCAACATTTTTTTTCATTAAATATAAATCTGACTATTTTTTACTGTTTACATCAAATTCAATAAATTCGTCAATTATCATTCAGTTTTTTTTGATTATTTGTATATAATTTTTCAACAGTTCTGTAGTAGCATAAACATCAGAAAGTGCTCTGTGTGCGTTATCATTTTTTATTTGAAAATATTCGCATAGTATGGCAAGAGTCCTTCTGTTTAACTCAGGTACAAGATGTCTCGCCAATTTCCTGGTACAAAGTTTTGGATTACAAAAAAGCTTGTTTTCCATATGATTGCGTGCATAATTCAAAAAATTCCAATCAAAAGAAATATTGTGAGCAACAAAAATATCATCAGCCAAAAAATCAATAAATTCAGGCAAAACTTCATCAATTGTTGGAGCGTTTTCTACCATTTCATTTGTGATTCCTGTCAATCTCGTGATTCCACTCGGAATGTGTCTCTCTGGATTGACCAAAGATTGGTAGCTATCTAGGATTTTTTCTCAATCAAAACGAACTGCAGCTATTTCTGTAATTTTGTGTTTATAAGGACTAAGTCCAGTTGTTTCCAGGTCAATAATTACAAATTTCATGATCTTTTTTTAAATTTAAAGCTAAATAACTATAGTAAAGCATTCCAAAGATTCAACGAAATCTACAATTCAAAATAAAAAATAAGAATCTGACTTTTCTTGTCACAAATTGTCTACTTGTTCGTATATACTAGTAGAAAGTTTATTGTTTTTTTATTAAAATGAAACTCCAAGAATATTTTAATCAAGAGAAATCCCACGGATTGTCGGACGCAGAAAAGATGTCCGTCTATTATTCCGTTATGGAAAAAAATCTACAAAAAACATATAAAGTCAAAAGATCGTTTTTGCATGTCAAAAGTTTGGTCTATGGATCTTTTCTATTTTTTATCTTAGTTGGTTTTTATGGAATGTATCTTTTCCAATGACCAATGATCGAAGATGAATGATATCTTTTGAGCCGTTTATCCGATAATGCCAATGTTGCACAAGCGGATTTTGTAGCAAAAGTTGTAGATTTCAACGGTAATTTTTATATAGAACAAGAATGAAAAACAATCCAGACCAGCAATATCAAAGATTGAGATATTGTGACTCTCAAGCAAAATGCACAGGTTGTTTTCCATATAGATGACGACACAAAAGCAAAAATTACGGGTCCTGCTAGATTTGTAATAGAAAAAACCTCTCAGTCTTCATACAAACTCGCTATGTTTTATGGAGAATACATAGAGATGTCCTCTCTACAAAAGGAGAGCAAAAACAAATATGAATTAGCAGTAGATTGATTATTAGTTTCACAGTGAGATAGCAAAAAAGCTATAGATTTTCAATTGGTAAAGCAGGGCAAGACCCATACTCTCAAAAACAATTGAGCGTCATTGGCAGTAATCTCAGACGACAAAGAAACAAATCTTGCTGAGCAACAAGTTTTGTCTATGCAAGGCGATGATATTGCTGTTTTTGACAACTTTGATAAATTCGCAAAAGCAGTAAAAGACAAAAAATTAAGTCAGACTTTTTCTTTGTTAAATACAATAGAAAACACAGAAAATACTACATGACACGACTCAATCAAAGAGCTTAGCGAATCCGAAATATTACAAATAGAAGACAAAGACTTACCAGAAATTGATTTGTGATTTGCCAAAAATCAGACTATCGTCACACCAGATCAACTTAATTTGATAGAAAACTGGTTAAGTGATCGTTTCGTTCAAGAAAATGTAGATAATTTGATATTGGCTTATCAAGATTGAGACGATATAGTATTCTCACAAGAATTAGAGGCATTAGAGACCAAAATTTCCACTATTGCCAAAGAATTTGCATTTGACTACAAAAAAGTTTCTTGAACTGAGCAAGAAAAAGTCCTAAATCTGATCTCATTAGTAGATAATTTAGCAAAACAAATCTCTACAGAATATTCAATTCCGCCAAAATATATTGATAAAATTACCAAAGTTTCAACCCTTTTAGCTCCAATCAAATGAAAAGAGTTTGTAGCAAAAGATTTGGAAGATCCTATTGAGGATTTGGAAGTATTAGAAGAATTAGATATATAATCCAAAGAAGCTGACCACTGGTCAGTTTTTTTTCTTGAATAAAAAAGATTTTTTCTTACATTAGTATTGATTTACTATATTTTTTCTAAATATGATTGTAGCTCATTGCATATTTCCAAATGATGGAAGAAAACTCAAAAACTTAATTCAAGCTCTTCTCAGATCCAAAATCGTTTCAAGAGTGGAGAGAGTAAATTATGCAAAATCATATTTTATGCTTGATTGATTATTAAAAAAAGAAGAATCCAAGCTTTTGATAATCAGACTTCCCGAGGAGAACAAAGATAAATTGATTGCATTCTTGGAGAAACAATATCCAGAAATAATATCAGATTTGATTTTTTATCCAATATCTTAGTTTTAGAACTAGCAAGATTATATGCAAAAAATAGATTTAACAAATATTCCAAAGGACCCCGGGGTCTATTTTTTCAAAGATAAAAAATGAGAGATTCTCTATGTCTGAAAAGCGAAAAATCTCCAAAAAAGAGTTTCTCAATATTTTGCTTTGTGATCGGTTTGGAAACAGGATATGATGCAAAAGGCGGACAGTTTGGATTTTATAGTTTCGCAAAGCGAGTCGGAAGCTTTGTATCTGGAAGATAATCTAATCAAACAGCGACTCCCTGAATATAATAATCTTTTGAAAGCAGATAATAGCTACACTTATCTCAAAATCTCAAATCACGAATTCCCGGAAATATATCTTAGCAGAAAAAAAATTCAAGATTGATCGACATATATTGGGCCAAAACATAATACCAGAGAATTAAAGAAATTGCTCCAATATATGAGGCAAATCTTGCAACGAAGGTGATGCAAAAACACTCAATTCAAACAAAAAAAACTATGTTCAGATTATTATTTTGGACTTTGCAAATGATGGTGCGCTTTGTCAGATTTGGGAGATTATTCCAAGATTATTTCAAGTGTGGTGGATTTTTTCAAATGAAAAACCAAGCCAATCCAAAAAGAAATCAATCAACAAATCCAAGAAGCAATCACAGCAGAACACTTTGAGCGAGCTGCGAAACTCAGGGATATTTTGCTTTCTATTAATTCTTTTGTGGAGCAGCAAGCCGTGGTGATTTCTTCTCCGATTACTGGTCATATCATGGAAATTAGGGAGATTTGAGATTGGCGAGTTGTTGCTGTGATTTATCTTTATCGCGGGAAAGTCGTGGATATTATCCGCCAAAAAATCTCCAAATCTGATTATGAAAAAGATTCCTTATTAGCAAATCTTGATACGATTTACACTTATAATAATAATTTCAAATCCAAACAAAAACAAAAATCTGAATTAAATTTTGATACAAATTCCAATTGATTTAAATTCTTCAATTGACTATACACCTCGCTTTCCAAGAAATTAAAAAAATCAGAAGAACAGGAAATCAAGGCTTTTTTGGACCGTATTTTTGAATCTTTTTTGATTTCAACTTCTTTTGAAAAAGAGAATTTATTAAACGACTTACTTAGCACAATCCAAAAAAGATATAAGCTAAAAAACTTTCCTTATCGTATGGAATTGCTAGATATCTCGCATTTGTCGGGCTGACGAGCTAGTGGCGGAATCTCCTGCTTGCTTTGATGAATCCCATATCCCAAAGGATATCGCAGATACAAAATCTCATCCGAAATCAAGCAACAAGATGACTACTCAGCCCTCAAAGAAGTTTTGATTCGTAGATTCCTGTGAGAAACAAAGACAGACTTGCCAGATCTTTTCGTTCTTGATTGATGAAAATGACAACTTGGCATAATTCGTGATTTGCTCCAAGAACAGCCAGATTTTCAAAAAATCTTCGACCAAGTCGCCTTTGTTTCTCTATGAAAATGAGAAGCAAGAAAGCAATCCAGAATTGGCAAAAAAAACTCTTCCAAAAAGCAAATCTCAGAAAAAATATGGAGCTTCACTGCTCAGTTGACTATCAAGAAAACTCCGTTAATCTACGACGATGCAGACAAAATCTTAGTCAAACTTCGCAACGAAGCTCATCGTTTTGCCAATTCTTATAGAAAAAAACAAATGTCTAAGGAGTGGAAGTAATTTAGCTATTCCTAATTATTTTTGTTCAACCCCAGAGTCGATTTTTTCTTGCTTTCTTTTTTTCAAAACTTATAATCTATCAAAGATTTATCCCTAATTCCCTCAAATGTCTGTCTACTCTTTTTCCAAACTTCAATTATTCCAGCAATGTCCTCGTAAATATCAATATAAATATTTAGACAAAATCAAGGATACAGAATTTGAAAGTTCGCCAGATTTGATTTTATGACAAGCTGTACACAAGGTTTTAGAAAATCTTTATAATAATGTCAATGTCTTCAAAATTCCGTCTATCGATGACTTAATTTCTGATTTTCATAATATACGAGAAAGCTATCTTGCTGATGCGACAAAAGAAAAACCTCTACAAATCAAGTGAGATTGGGCCTTGGAAGATTATATCAGGAGATGAGAGCGTTATGTCAAAAGTTATTATCAAAAACACTCTCCATTCACAGATTTGCAAGTGATTGCGACAGAAAGTATGGTCTATTTCCAATTAGACAAGGATTGACACAAAAAATTTCGTGGAATTATAGATAGAATAGACAAGGTTTGAGATACTTTTATAATAAATGATTACAAAACCAACAAAAATCTACCACCAGAACAAAAACAAGAATACACAGATCAGCAGACTTTATATTGATTAGCTCTCAAGCAAAAATATGGTAAATATTTCAAAAATATAAAAGCCAGACTTCATTATTTACATTTTGATATTACTGATGAATGGGAGATTGATGATGAATTATTAAATTCCATTGTAGAAAAATATTCAAAAATTATAGATTCTGTAGAAGAAAAGAGATTTGCTTATAATATGTGAGATAAAAAAGCTTTTGAGCCAAAAGAAAATGAGTACTGCAAATATTGTGAATATATGTCGATTTGTCCATTACGAGCTCATTTAAAATTTGATGACGAGGTTGTCTGATGAGAATTAGGCGAAAAGACGATAAAATGATTAGTAGATGAATTCGTAATTTTAGCAAAACAGGAATCTGAGGCAAAAGCTCAAAAAGAAATTCTCAAAGATATGCTTGCCGAATATTTAGAAAAAAAATGATTACTCAAACTATTTGGTAATAATTCCAAAATTTCAGCTTCTCAACTTGCGAGGATTTCTATCAAAGAAAAGGACCTTTTACTAGAAAAACTCCAAAAACTTTGAATATTAGATGAAGCAATGGATATTAGTTATCACAAAATTCAAAAATTAGTAAAAGAAAAGAAAATTTCCCTATCAGATTTTGATTGAATATTAGAAGAAAATAGTAGTCGAACATTTAGATGAAGTTCTTTATAAAAAAATCCCTGTTATTTCAGGGACTTGATGTGTATAAATAATACATTGATAAGTGTCTTTTTTTTGTCTTCTTCTAGATGGAACTGTAAATCTTTGTTATTTTTTAATTGTTTTATATAACTTCTCAAGAAGACAAATTCTTTGGGTATTGCACTAGGATTAAGTTCTAATATGCTAGGCAACATTTTTGTTAAAAAGTTTTTAGCATCTTTGGGGTTTTTTTTGGCCAAACTTCTCGTTCTTTCAATTATTAGGTTTATGTTTCTTTTTTGTTTAGTCCTTTTTTTGAAAGAAGATATTAATGGAATTGTTATAGAGCAAGCAAGTCCTGCCAAAAAAGCTATCACATAATTTCCTATTTTCATGATTTTTAGTTTATCTTACACCTTAAACAAAAGTAAGAAAAAGTCAAGCTATTCTATTGAAAAACTCTTTGTTGTATAATAAATACTAGATCGTTTTATTAAAAATATGACAAAAAAATCCCCATTATTCTGGGGATTCAATAAGTTGCTCTAAAATGTTTTCAGCTAAAGCATTTTTTATATACTTTTCAGGATTCTGAAAACATCGTAGCTTCCTTTTTTTTGCCTGTATTGTATATATCCTTAAGAGATTAAACTCTTTCGGAACTACGCAATAGTTTAAAGAGATCATGCTTGGCAAATGCCTTTCTAAAAAGCGTTTGGCATCTTTTACATCATTCTTAGCCAAATTTCTAGCTCTTTTTAGGATAGCATCAATAAACCTCTTTTGAATAACTTTGCTTTCTTTTATTGCATAGTAGACCATCGCAATACAAATAGACATCATAGCTATTACAAGCAAAATTATCCTCCATGTTAGAATTGTTTTCATTTTTTTAAGTTTTGGTTTGTATTATATGTTTTAGACAAAAATAGAAAAAAGTCAAGCTGTTTTTTAGTGGAAAAATACGTTTCATCTATTTACCAAACTTTCCTCGTCTTCTCAAAGCTCTGATAGTTTTTCTACTTCTTCACTACATTTTTTACAAAGTTTTACAAATGGTTCTTCAAGCCTAATTGCTTGTATAAACATCGGTTCCAAATCTACTGTTTCGTCTTTTGCGTTGATTACAAAAATCTCCTCTTCGCTACTTTCTTCTTCTTCGTTTTTGATTTTTTCATTAGCGACAAATCTGGAAGAGTATCCATCTATTTCTACTTTTCTCATGTAGTTTTCGCTACAACGATCACAGATTTCATTGATTATGCAGCTTAAGTTTTTTAAGTTTACCAAGAGAGAATCTTGATTCAGACTTTTAAACTCTATCTCGCCAGATAGCCCTTGGTCGCCTATATTTGTGATTTCCTCTGGGAACTGTTTTTCAAATTTCATCAAATCTGATTTCCCTCATTCTTGCAACAAATCTCAAACTTTTATTACAAAATTTTTGGCTTTCATTTCTTGCTAAAAAATATAAAATACTCATATATATATAATTATAAGTTACAAATTATCAATTATAAATTATACAAAATTCCATGCAAAAAGATTGGTCAATCCAGACTAGCAAAATTCAAAACTCCCCATTATTCAAGGAATTTAAACAAAAAATAAAATCTGATTTTTTTTCTAAAGATAAAATTTTAATTGGACTTTCGGGTGGCGTAGATAGTATGGTTTTAGCATTTTTTCTGTATCATTATTTCTTAGAAAACTTGCTTTCATTAAACAATTTGGTTTTTGTGCATCTCAATCATAATGTGAGAGAAGTTAGTTTATCTGAGCAAAAACTTATAGAAAAATGGTTCGCTTCTACAAACTTAGAAACTTCCATTAGACCAAAAACAGCGAATTATACAGAAAATCAACTTAGAAATCGGAGATATTCAGTGTTTTATGATTTGCTCAAAAAGCATCAAGCAAAAGCTCTTTTTCTTGGGCATCACTTTGATGATCGTATAGAAACTAGTTTATTAAATATGCAAAGATGATGCGGAATTGATGGCTTTATGTGAATTAAGCCGCAAGAAAAGCATTATTTGTTATGATGAAACTTGGTTTTTAGACCATTATTAGATTTTCGCAAAAGCTCGATTATCCAAGAGGCGGAATTACAAAAAATCCCCTTTGTCCAAGATCAAACAAATTTTGATTCCAAAACAAGCAAAAGAAATTATTTGAGAAATGAAATCTTACCAAAATTATATTCAGACTCAAATTTTGAACATCTTTTTCGTCAACGATATCAAAAATATGATTCAAAGCCATTTGTCCCGTTAATTTCCCCAATTACAATACATGATTCACGACAAGTAAAGTCAGCATTTGTATTGGATATTCCAAGAGAAAATCTTAGTGGAGAATCTTTGATTCAGATTTTAAAAAGTTTACATAGTAGTGGAGGTTTGACGAAAAGCACGATCAATGATTTTTTAGGTTTTATCCATAATGCAAAAAAATGACGAAAACAAATCAACGAAACTATCGTTTTTGTCGCTCATTCCAAGATTTATTTTTTTGAAAGCAAAAATAGATTCCGAGAAAAAACCATTGATAAAACTCTCAAAATCTATAAAGATTGAACTGTAGAAAGGTATCCCAAAAGTGGAGATATTTACAAATGAAAAACTCGAAATAAATACTGTATTACAGAGAAGATTCCGATTTTTTGGAGATGATTTATTCCTGTGCGTGCTGATTGAAATTTAATCATTTCTTGGGATAAAAAATCACGAAAAAGCAAAACTATTTTTTAATCTTTAAATACAAAATGTTGGACTATATTACAAAAATATTTGAGCGAATCATTTCTACTTGGAATTATATTGTTTCGATTTTTGCTCAAAAGCGATGATGGGATACTCGATTTGTGGAATATTTAATTGTCTTTGTTTTGATATATCTGGTTTTTTTCTTTATTTTGCACAAGATTTATCGCTTTTTCCTAAAATCTACCAACAAACAAAAAGAAAAGTTTTATTACGATTCTGATGCTGTTTTGTATCAATATCAACTAGAAAATAAAGATCAAATCCAAAAACTTCACTGGATTTCCAACTTTATATCTCAAAAATCATATTTTGAATCTTATAAATTACTTTTGGAAAAATCTCAGGAATTAGCTCCAGAATTTACAACAAATCTCCAAAATTCTTACAAATCTTACAATAATTCCAAATCTAGAAAAAAAATAGTCTGATTTTTTTTGACTATTTTGAGTTTGTGAATTTATGCTATATTTATAGAAAAGTAATTTTTATTTTTCAAAAATTGGAGCTCTTCTTTCTCCAAGATCCGCCTCAAACAATTCATCTAATTCAGAGATCTGTCACTTAATATGTTTTTCCACTTTACCTGTACCAGAAGAGTTTGTTACAGAAAAAAAGGTTTTTTTGAGTTCTTTAATTCATAATGCGATCAAACTTTCTTTTTTATCAATAGCACCAGCAATTTCAGTAGATTTACTTTTCAAATGATAGTCCTCTTTTTCTATATTTTCATTATTATTTAAATCTGAGTTGTTTTTTGAGATTTCATCTGCTGTTTCATCTTTCATGCTTTCTTCGTTTTCTATTATTTCATCATTGTTTTTTTCTATATTGTTCATTTTCTATATTTAAAACATAAATAATCTATCCAAATTATAATTATTTTTTCTTAAAAGACAAATAAATCTGACTCTTTTTTTATTATTCTTGTTTTTTTGTATTAATATTCTCCAATTTTGGATTGATTTTTATTGTAGCTTTACTATATTATCACTTCAGTGCTTGGGGTGCTATATTGTTTTATGTGTATTTATAAAAATTGTACGCCATATCACTATAAATATAAGTTTATTTTTAATAAAAAGATTAGATATTCTTTAATAAGTAATAGTAAAAAATGGATTTTGATCCGAAGAAAAATTATTATGAGATATTATGAATTGATGAAAAAGCTAGTGCAGAAGATGCTAAAAAAGCATTCAAAAAACTAGCTGTAAAACATCATCCAGATCGTTGATGAGATACTGCAAAATTTCAAGAAATCAATGAGGCTTTTCAAGTTCTTTGAGACGAAAAAAAGAAGGCTCAGTATGATGCTTATCGTAGCTGATGATTTTCTTGATTTGGAGATGGATGATTTGGTGGTTTTGGTGGTGGTGGATTTGATTTTGGATGAGTGGATTTGGGAGATATTTTTGGTAGCGTTTTTGGAGGAGGATTTTGAGGTGGATCTAGGGCAGAATCGTTTTCTGGAGAAGATATAAAAATCGCAATTACAATTTCTTTTGAAGAGTCGTTTTTGTGAGTTAAAAAGAAAATAGCC
>CAZOFM010000010.1:0-13709 GCA_964579255.1 uncultured Candidatus Peribacteria bacterium | reverse complement strand
AACCCGCAACAGTCTGCTTGGAAGGCAGAAACTCTAGCCAATTGAGTTACATCCGCATCATTTGATTTTATATATTAGGTGGTGGGCCTAGCTGGACTTGAACCAGCGACCCAGCGGTTATGAGCCGCTTGCTCTGACCAACTGAGCTATAGACCCACATCAACTACAAAAGAATGGTGGGTGATGTAGGACTTGAACCTACGACCCTCTGCTTGTAAGGCAGATGCTCTAGCCAACTGAGCTAATCACCCATAATAAATGGCGGTCCCACGGGGAATCGAACCCCGGCTGAGGGATTGAAAGTCCCTAGTCCTAACCACTAGACGATGAGACCACAATGGCGGAATGGACGGGACTCGAACCCGCGACCTCCTGCGTGACAGGCAGGCGTTCTAGCCAGCTGAACTACCACTCCTTAATAATGGAGCCAACTATCGGAATTGAACCGATAACCTACCGCTTACAAGGCGGTTGCTCTACCAGTTGAGCTAAGTTGGCGTATAGAAGCGAATGCTTCTAACTTTTTTTGCTTGTATTATACAATTTTGCAACTTTTGATTTTCTTCTAGCAGCTGTTTGTTTCTTCAAAACTCATACTTTACACGCTTTATCTATATACTTGTAAACATTATTTAAATCTGACTCACTAATTTTATCTCATTTTGCTATAGCTTTTTCAAGTTTTTTGATTGCCATTTTCATTCTGATTTTGAATTCATAATTTCTTTTGTAAAGCTTGAGAGATCTTTTGTGCGCTTTTTTTGCTGATTTTGTAATTGGCATAGAAAACAATAATAATTAAAACACAATTCTCCGAGGGTGGGACTCGAACCCACGACCCAGTGGTTAACAGCCACTTGCTCTACCGACTGAGCTACCTCGGAATATCAATAAAATCGTGCGAATGACTTTATATTTATTCCAAACTCATTTTCAACTGATTTTTGCTTTTTTCTTAAATATACCGGGGACAGGACTTGAACCTGCACACCGTGAGGTACTTGGTTCTAAGCCAAGCGTGTCTGCCAATTCCACCACCCCGGCACACATTTTCTCAGGAGATAGGATTCGAACCTATAACCACCTGATTCAGAGTCAGGTGCTCTACCAATTAAGCTACTCCTGAATACTGAAATGATAATTTGCGGAGGGTGGAGTCGAACCACCTATCTTCGGGTTATGAGCCCAACGAGATACCGTTTCTCTACTCCGCACTAATAAACAGACCTGGGGAACTAGGATTCGAACCTAGACTGACGGAGTCAAAGTCCGCTGTCCTACCGTTAGACGATTCCCCAATGCAAAACAAAAATTTGGTATCCAAACGGATAGTGTTGTTTGTATAGAGATTTCTTTTCATATTTCAAGGGTTTTTTGAAAAAAGCTGGATATCCAGCTTTTTTGTTTTTGATTTTTTATCTATAAATCAATTATTTTATTTCATTAGTTTCTGGAGTCGTTTCATTTGTAGTCGTTTGTTGTGTTGACTCTTGTTGTATTTCAACTGTTGGATTAGTTTCCATTGCTGGCTCAACTATTTGATTTGTTGAGGTATTTGCTTCACTTACTGAGTTTTGAGGTACTTCTTGCTGTTGCTCAACTATTTCTGTTGTTGGATTTTCTACTGGGTTTGTTTCATTTGGATTAGTTTGTCGTATTGGCTCTTGTTTTACTTCTTGTTGTATCTCAACTGTTTGATTTGTTGGAGTGTTTACTTGTTCTACAATCTCTGTTTTTACTTCATTTATTTGGTTATTTGGTGTTTGATTAGCTTGTGCAGTGTTTTGTCAAGCTAAGTCATTTATACTTGTTGCGTTTGGAATTTGTGGCTGAGGACTTGGAGCACTTACAGCTGTATTTGTTTCATTTGTAATATTATTTTGTATTGGAGTTGTATTGCTTGGTTGAGGGTTTGTAGATCATGTATTTGATACAGCTGACTGTACTCATCATGTAACAGTTCAAGCTACATTGGATACTCCTCATACAACTGTTCATGCTACATTAGATACTCATCCAGCAACAGCAGAAACTCAAGTAGTAGTAATATTTACTGCTTGTTGTCAAATATTTCAGATTGTATTGCCTATAGAACCCAAAAATCAAGTATTTCCTTGAGTTGTTTGTTGATTATTTGGCTGAGTTTGTTGGTTGTTTGTTTGTTGATTTTTTGGAGCAAATAATTTTCATACAAATCATACCATATTTTTTAATGTTTTATCCACAAAAGAATCTTCCTCTTTGATTTGTACTTGCTGTTGTACAGGCACTTGCTGTTGTACGGGTACTTGTTGTTGTACAGGTGCTTGTTGTTGTACAGGCACTTGTTGTTGTACAGGCACTTGTTGTTGTACAGGCACTTGTTGTTGTACTGGTATTTGTTGTTGTACAGGTACTTGTTGTTGTACAGGCGCATTAGCTGTGTTTTGAGGAATATTTAAATCCTGAATAAACATTTGCTGTTCTGGAATTATATTATCAGTTTGTCACTGATTTTGAACAACTTGTCATTGGTTTTGAACAGGATTTTGTTGGTCTTGTGTTGTATTCATAAGGAAATATAACTGTATAAAATTTTTATTTACAATCAAATTATAATCCTTTCTTTAAAAAAAGCAAATTTATGCATAATCAATCAGATTTGTTTTTGTTTTTGACTTGTCTTTTTTTGTAAAACTCGTGTAATATGTTTTAATTTGTTGTTGATAGTTTTTTGGATATGTTTATATTATTTGAAAGTTTATTTATTATCTTGGATTTTATGCAGTTAGAGCAGGTAAAATATGAATGACTAGGCGAGAGAGTAGATTCTTTTTTGTCCAAAGAGTTATCCTTATCGAGGAATTTTTTTCAGCATATTATCAAGAGATGAGATGTTTTGGTAAATTCCAAAAAAGCAAAAAAGTCTCTACAATTACAGGCAGGAGATATTATAGAAATCAAAAGTTTTCATAGGTTTTTGGATGATAAAGCGATGGAGGAGTCGCCCAAAATTGAAATTCCTATCCTTTATGAAGAATCAGATTATTTGATTATAAATAAGCCAAAATGAGTATTATCACATCCCAGAACTATACGAGATTTGCATGAAAAATCTGTTTCAGGATTTCTGTATCATAAATATAAATCTTTACCCAGTATCGGAAATTTTATTAGAGCAGGAATTGTGCATAGATTGGATAAGCAAACAGATTGACTGATGATTATTGCCAAAACAGAAAAAGCTTTGGCTCATTTTAAATCCTTATTCCAAAACAAATCAAATTTAGCTGATATTAGTGAAAAAGAAAAAGTTCCTCTCCAAAAAATATATCGTGCTGTTGCTGAATTATCTGATAATTGAAAAATTTTTTTGGATTCAATCAAAACTTTCCCGCATATTATCCAATCTTTGGTTTTTGCGAAATTGCCTCATACAGTCGCCAAGGAAGGGATTACAAAGGTTTTGGATTATAAATATCTTTCACAAGATAGAGTAGAAATAAATTTAGAAATTCTGACCTGAAGAACTCATCAGATTAGGTATCATTTGTCTAGTATGGGATTAGCGATTGTTTGAGATTATCTTTATGGTAAAGATACAGGAGAGGAGTTGCAACTTAGTGCTTATAAATTAGTTTTTGCAGATTTAGACTGAGAAATCAAAACAATCTCTATTTAATTAGAAAAATCCTGACTTAATTTGAGAAGTTCCGCTTTTTCTCAATGAGATAAATTTGGATTTTTCAGCATTTGTTGGCGAAAGTCTTGGATTGTCTTACCAATAGTTTCTTTGATTAATTGGATTTTTTTGTCTTCTGATTTTAGCTCAAATTCCTTTTCTCGTCGTAATTGGTGATGATCTATTGATTCTTTATTTTCTTGTTCTTCTAAGTATTTGGAAATTGGGTTTCAGTCTATTTTGATTAAAAACTCTTTGAGCGCTAATAAACTTGCTCGTAAAGCAGGAGTTTCTTGGTATTGTCAGATAAAATCTCAATGAAATAATGATGCAAAAAGAGCTTCTCTGGATGGCTGGTATATATCAGATTTTGTAGGAGTGTTTTTTCTTTGGAATCTAGTTTGGCTTTTTTTGTAGCTTACAAACTGTTTATAAGTAAATTCAAAAAGAGAATTTGTCTCATCGCTGATTTCTTGAATATAGTGTTGTTGTAGAGAAAAACTTTTGATATTAAGAATCAGATCAAAAAGATTATTTAGTATTTTTTGTTTATCTATTGCAGAGTTGATGTCATATTGGGTTTTTAATTGTTGGAAAACTCACATAAATCAATCTTTTCCTTCTTCCAAAACTTTTTTGAAAATTTCGTTTCCTGATTGATGATTTGCTAATTCATCTACATCTTTGAAGTTTTCTCCCAAAGAAAGTTGCTTGGGAAATAAATCATGTTTGTAAGAAATGCTTAATGCTCTTTGCATAGCACTTTGTCCTGCTGCATCTTCATCAAACAAAAAATAGACTGTATCTGTATATCTTTTGATAAGCTTGATATGGTCTTCGCTAATTGCGGTCCCAGATGTCGCGACAGCCACTGGAAAACCTAATCTATGCAAAGCAATTACATCCATTTGTCATTCTACCACAATCAAGTAGCCAAATTGTGATATATGCTGTTTCGCAAAATTTAGTCAGTATAAAATTTTTGATTTTTCAAATGCTGGATGCTCGCTGCTATTCAAATATTTGGGATTATCGTTTGGATCCAAAACTCTTGCGCTAAATCCTACGACATTATTCATAGTATCGTATATTGGAAAAGTAATTCTCTTTCTAAAAAAAGTATAAAAATCTGAATTTTTGCTCGGTTTGATCAAAGATGTTTGTAATAAATCCTCATCACTAAAACCCTTGGATTTCAAGAATTTCCATAATTGATAAGCACTGTCAGGGGCATATCCTATACCAAATTCTTTGATAATATCCGGCTTTAATTTTCTATTTTCTTGTAAATATTGCATAGCTTGGGGAGATTCTTGTAATGCTTCCACAAAAAACTTTTGAGCTAATTTGTGTATTCTTTTGATTTTTTCTTTTTGGTCTGAATATTGGTCAAGTTTTCTGCTATTTACATCGTATTTTTTGATATCAATATTTGCTTCTTTGGCCAAAATTTTGACAGAATCCCAAAAATCAATTCTTTCGTATTCCTGCAAAAAAGTAAAAACATTTCATCATTTGCCACAGCCAAAACATTTGAATATTTGTTTGTGAGGCGATACCATAAATGAAGGAGTTTTTTCGTTGTGAAAAGGACAGCAACCAGAAAAATTGCTTCCAGCTCTTTTGAGTGGAACATATCTAGAAATTACATCTACTATATCGACACTGTGTAATATATCATCTGTAAGTTTAGACAATTTATTTGTTTATTTTATAAAGGATTTTAGTTCAAAACTGAGTATAATTATTTCCCCAAAAACTTCAAACAAAAAAAGAGTATGATCGCTCACACTCCTTTTCGTAGAAATTAATCTTGATTATTTTTTTTGTACGAAGTATCCTGTCACAAACAAGATTCCAATTACAATCAAAAGAAGTCCTCACAACATATGTCTCAATACATATAATCCCCAAATCAATGCGATAATTCCCAAGATGGTAAAAATCTTTTCTTCATTGGAAGATTTGTTTCGTCGTCCTTCTACATTATTTATCAGTACTTTTGATTCTTTTTTTACATAATCTACTTCTTTACCCAACTTTTGCTTTACATCATCAAGTTTGTTTTTTTCTACTTTTGTAGCTACTTTTTTAACTGCTGGTTTTTTTGCAGTTGTCTTGCTAGCTGGTTTTTTTGTTGTTTTTTTTGCTGGCATGCTTTTGTTTAAAAAATTAAATTAACATATATCACTAGTTGTTTTACAAATATCTAATCTATTTGCAACTCTATTTTTTGTAGAGCTTGTTTGATAGCAATCCTGTTTTTTGCTCTAATAAACAATCCCAAAGATATTATTCTTCTAAGTTTTGTAATTTCATCCAAAAGCGACTTGTTGATATACAATTCTGACCATAATGGTAAATGTGTCAAATGAATAGATTCAGATTCTTTATATTTTATAAATTCTTGTAATTTTAGGAATATTTCTTCACTAATAAATGGAGCAAAAGATGCGGCGAGTTTGAGATAATTAACTAATACGCTATACAAAGTCATATATGCTGCGTGTTTGTCGCTATCCATTCCAGATGCCCAGAATCTTCTCCTAGACCTCCTAATATACCAGTTGTTTAGCTTATCAATAAATCCAAGAACAGTTTTTGCTCATATATCCAAATTGTATCAGTCCATAGCTTCTTCCATTTCTTTTGTAGCTTCATGCAAAGCAGCCAAAATCCATTTATCCAGTTCATTTGTGATTTGATATGCACTAATAGTTATAATATCTAGATGTTTGATCTCGCCTTTATTGTTTTCTGAATATACAAAATTCCATAGTTTTTCTATTTGTGGTTCGTGTGAAATCATCAATACATTTTTACCTCAATTTTGTTCTTTGATTTCATTATATAAATCAAGGATTCATTCGTTGGACAACCTATTATCTTCTATGATTTCAACACTTTTTCATCTATATTTTGTCATAATTTCTGATATTTCATTAGCAGTTTGTTTTGATCTTTTTAGGGATGAAATAATCATAATATCTGGATTGATTCTCAAAATCTTTTCTATAAAGGATTTTTGTTTCATCTCTGCTATTCATTCTGAGTTCAACTCTCAATCGTCTCAGCTTTCAGCTTTCGCATGTCTCATTATATAGAGATTTGGAGCGTCAAATGCGAAATTATCTACTTTTGCATAAGTTTCAAAAAACTTGTAGGCATTGCTTAATGCACTAGTAAAATCTTTGTAAGTCTGTTCTACTCATTTTTCACTAAATTTCACAGGTTCTGCTTTGACAGCAGGAGAAGATAATAAATACATTCTATAAGAATCTGATCAATATTTTGCGAATAACTCTTGTGGTTCTGGGTAATTTTTTAATTTTTTGGACATTTTCTTTCCATCTTCTGCCAAAACCATTCCATTTATTATCACATTATCAAATGAGTTTTTTCACATAATCGCATTTCATACAACATGCATAGTCCTAAATCGTCATCTAGTCTGATCCAATCATTCAATAATAAAATCAGCAGGATACAAAAATTCCTTTTCTCAATGGGTTGTATAGCTTTCATCTCCAAGATAATTAGCTTGCCCAAAAGGCATCGCTCCAGATTCAAACCGACAATCCATTACCTCTGTAATTCTATTATATCTTTTTCCATCAATTTCAAACCAATAGTTATCTATATACGGTTTATGCAAGTCCACCTGTTGTGAATAAGAATTATCCCGATAATGTATCGCAAATTCAGCATTTTTTAATTTTAGTTGATTTCTTCGAATTCCATAATCTTTTTTGACAAAAGCGTTTCTACACATTGCGAGCGTATCATTATGCGCGACAAAAATTATAGTTTTTGTAGGAAATTTTTGGTTGATTTCTTTTACAGAATCATTTGTCCTACTCATAATCATTTGTAGGGTTTCACCATTTTGGGATACAGATTTATCCAACTCCTTCCAATTTAGTGTGTCACAAGAGCAACACTTATCTTGAATATCAGGCGATATATGATCGGTAATACGGTAATCAATATATATATTATTTCAACAATCAAAAAGAGTCTGATTCTTATTTTGTATATAATCAATTATTTTGTTATCATTCCATAATTCTTGGTAATGCTCAATTTGTTTATAATAATTCTCTTGGATTTGTTCTAATTCTTGAGGGCTATATATAGTTTTTAGAGTTTCTTTTATTGTCAAAAGTGTCCTTTTGAGCGGAGATAAAACAAAGATTAGATTTTCTTTATTTTGGATATGTTTTTCTAATTTTGTGGTCACTTCCTTTGCTTGTTTTTCTCATAATTCAGATAAGATTGGTTTTCCAAAACTATCACATTTTTTTTCAAAATTATAATCAGTCTCTGCATGTCTCAAAAAGATATTTTTTGTGATATTTTTGGATCCCGTCAAAGTATGTTGATATAATTCATCTAATGTCCCTATTACAATTCTATCTTCTTCATTATTTTGGTTTTCCCACACAGGAATTGGAGAACCCCAATATCTATTTCTTGCTAAATTCCAATCAGGAGCAGTAGAAAGCACACCAGAAAACCTGTTTTTGATGGTTTCTGGCACAAATCCAATTTTTTCTGCATTTGGAACAGTAGTTTTTGCAAGTTCAGGTTCTTTGATAAATCGACTAGTCAAAGCTTTGGATATCAACGGAGTATCACATCTTCGGCAATGCGGATATGAGTGGTTGTAGCTCTTTTGCATTATAAGCTTTCATTCTGATTTGAGTCTATCGATAATATCTTTATTTGCGTCATATACTCTCATTCACTGATATTCGGCAACTTGTTCTGTAAATTCTCAATATTCATCTACAGGTAAAAATAATCGATTTTTGGAATCTTCTCTTGGCAAAAAATTTGCCACTGCTTCAAAGTCTTCAGCACCAAAACTTGGAGCTATATGCACAATTCCAGTACCATCTTCAGTACTTACAAAATCTCATAAAATGATTTTGCAGAATTCTTTTTTATATTTTTCTGGAAGAAATTCTTGGATATATGGTAGAATTGCCTGATATTTTGTTCAAACAATAGATTCTCATTTAAATTTTCTTAGCAAAAGATATTCATCTTCAGATTTATAGTATTGTTTGAGTAGGGCAGTAGCTATAATAAAATATTCTTTGCTATGTTTGTCAAAAACCATTGAATATTCCAAATCTTTCCCAACAGCCAAAAAGCTATTCCCAGGTAAAGTCCATGGGGTAGTAGTCCAAGCCAAAGCACTTACTATAGATTTTTCTTGTCATTGCAGGTCTGAAATCTGATTAGCTATTTGTTTGTGATAAATATACAGATCATAAAATTGATTCATAATTTCATCCGCATCATCTATGATTGTTCCATCAATTTTTACAGCAAATCATAGAGGGTTTTCAGATTCAATAATCTCTGCCCATGCTATATGGCTATGTTTTTCTTTTTCTATATTTTGAGGTTCTCACTCATATTCCACATCTATCATATTCAAATTAAATAGTCCAAATGACAAGATTTCTTTGAAACTTCCAATCAGATTTATTGATTTTACATCTATTCAGATTTCTTCTTTCAGTTCTTTGATTACGGTTTGTTCTATATTATCTCACTTTTCTACCTTTCCCCCAGGAAAAACATATTTCTGTGCTTTTTGATGATATAACATAAAAAACTTTCCATCTTTTTGGATAGCACAATCTACCACTTGAATAAATCAATCTTCTGTAGATTCAAAATCTGAATTTATTTCATCTTGGATTTGGAATTTTACTGTAATTGCTGGATCTTGTTTGTCCTGATATCAATCATTTACTTCGGAATTTGACAAGGATGTCGCACAACTTGGACAATATCGTTGTACATTAAATCATTTATAAACCAGATTCTGATTATACATTTTTTTGAAAGCCCAAATTACGGATTCCATAAAAGACAAATCCATAGTATAATAAGCATGATCCATATCTGCCCATCTTCCTAAACTATCTACAAAAGTAATCCATTCGTCACTTGTAGAGCTTACATATTTTCTACATTCTTCAATAAATTTTTCTATTCAGATTTTTTCCTCAATATCTTTCTTGCCATCAATTCATAGTTCTCTTTCTACAGCTTTTTCTACTGGTAATCCGTGGCAATCTCGTCCTCGTTCTCTATTTACTTTGTATCATTTCATTGTCTTGTATCTCAAAACAGCATCTTTCATCGTAGAAGCAAGTCAATGTCCAAAGTGTGGAGTCCCAGATGCAAACGGAGGTCCATCATAAGTACTAGATTGAAACAATTCTGATCTTTGATCTAATGTTTTTTGAAAAATGTCATTTTCTTGCCAATATTGGTTGATTTTGTGGATAATTTCTCTTTGACTCATAGAATTTGTATACAACGATAAAATATTATATTAATGTTTAGCAAAACTTGCTTGAATTGCAATGCAAATGCTATTTATTGCCAGATTTTTATTTTTGTTTTATCCAATAAATGGGATTTTTACTCACCAAAATTGCACCAAATCTTTGAAAATAATATAAATTCACAATCCCATCAATAATATAAAAAACACAAAACTGATTATTCATTCTATATTAAAATACTTTTCTTCTTCTATTCTTGCTATTCATTGTATGAGTATTCACAACAATTTTCATCAATCCAAGGCAGGAATTGGTAAAATGTTGAATAAAGCCAAAGCCAGGGATATCAGTCCTGCAAATGCCAAAAATTGTTTTCATCCTCCTTCTTGTAATAGAATGTCTCCAAATTTTACAACTCATACAGGTCCACTCATTTTATTTAAAGCTCAGCTAACTTTTTTCTTGTTGAAGGATAATAGATTTTTCCCTAAATTTCCCAATGCGCTAAATGTAAGTTGAGTTTGTGATTTTATTTCAGTCAAAGCAACTCCCATTGCAGTAAAAAGTGGGAATTTGATAAAGTTTCATTCCAAATCAGACAAATTTGCTGTAGAAAATCCAGAATAACTAAATGTAATTCACAACAAACAATCACTTTCTTCACAACTTCAATCTTTTTGAAAAACTTGTCAGTTTCTTTGGTATTTTAGTTGGAAATTTTCACCAATATTCGTTTTGAGTGTTTGCTCTATATTTCGAGCATTGATTGGCTCTGAATTAATACTTTCTATAATGTCTCATTCTTGGATTCACATGTTTTCTCAGATGGAATCTGGAATTACAGAGTGGACCAATACTGGCATATTTTCTATTTCTTGTTTATATTCTTCGCTAATATATCATTTTTGGTATAAGAAGCTTTTTGTGGGCATCAAGTAGCTATTTATTTGTTTGGAAAACATATTTTCGGATATCATAGAAAGTGGTTTTGTCCCCGTTGCAAAAACAAATGTGAAAATAGCCCAAGCTAGCAAAAAGTTTGCAGTCACTCCAGCAATTAATATCAGAATCTTTTTTGATAATTTAGCTTTCAAAAATCAATCCTTAGAATTATAGTTTTTTTCATCTTTGGGATCATCTCATTTGAGTCTAACAAATCCTCATAATGGAATCAGATTCAAAGTATATTCTGTTCCACTTTTGTCTTTTCGTAATTTGCAAATTTTGGGTGGGATTCCAATTCCAAATTCTTCTACTTTTACTCAGCTTTTTTTTGCAGCAAAAAAATGCCCTAATTCATGGATCAATACTAATCCCATAAACATCAAAATTCACAAAACCAATCCCATTTTTTTTTATTAAAATCTAAAATAACAACAATTTTTGTTTATAGTATTTTGTTTGAATTAAACAAGGGAAAAATTGTAAAAAAACTTACAGATAATTTATTGAATAATAAAAAAACCTCCCATAGAAATGAGAGGTCTTTTGAAAATTTTAGCTTAAAATTAAGAATAACTAACTGTTCCAGATTGCGCTGACCCAATAATTGCAAATATAGCGCTTACTATGATCCAAGACAATCCAACAACAACTAGTCCAATAGCAGCTTGTTTCAAAACTTTGAATCATTCTTTGTATTTACCATCATCTCCAGCAGCAGTCACCATTTTGAATCCTCCAAACAAAGCCATACCCAAAGCGATTAGAGATAATAATCACAGTATCCAGTTGATAAAAGATTTAACTATTCCCAATAAACTAGGAGCAGCTGTTTCTGTTCCAAGTCATTCGATTCCATCTACAGGATTCGCACCAAATTGAGCCATTACAGCACCACCAAAATAAATACCAAATGCTGCCACTCAAACCAACAAAAGAGATCTTAGTACCAGCTTTTTTGTGTTTCTTTTCATGTCTTTAATAAAAAAATAAAATAAATACTTTTCTGTATTATTAGCAAAACAATAGACATTTTCAAGAGTTTTTATCAAATAGTATAGGTTTGTAAAAAAGTAGAATAAATAAGAAAGACACGCGTTATTGTCTATCTATTGTAGAAATTAGCAAGTGTCTTGTCAGAAACAAAGGACTTGTCAAAAGCTTTTAAATGTTTGTAATATGTATAGATTATATATTGAATTTTCAAAGCTGAATCTTAAATTTGATTTTGTTTGTATTAAATAAAAAAACATGAGAACAATTAGGAGATATAGAAGTATGGACGATTTTTTTCAGCAATTACTGGATAGAATCCCATTTTTGAGTCATATTAGAGTGACTAGGGAATTTTATTTGTTGCTATTTTTTATTGTATTGTTTTTGATTATATTTTTTAGATTGTTTTGGTTGCAGATAATAAAGCATCAACAGTACGAAAATTTATTAAGCAAACAGCATGTTAGTCAGTCTTTATTAAAAGCCAAAAGAGGAAACATTTATGCATACGACAAAGCTGGAAAACCTGTCCAACTCACAGAAAACATTACTATGTATAATGTATTTGTAGATCCCAAATTTGTACGAGACAAACAAAAGTTGATAGAATTATTGACACCAATAGTATATTCGCATTTATGTGAGATGTATGGAATCAAACAAATGACTCCAGAAAGTTGTATCAGAAATGTGGAGATTTATAGCAAAAAAAGCATACTCCCAAAAGAACCAGAATTTTTTTATTATTGAAGTGGAATTGTTTCTACAGGATATTGGGAATATAATCGGACTGGGTATTATGAAAATATAGAATCTATAATGAGTGGATTTACCAAGGAAATTGCGCTGTGATTAATTAGAGATCAATTGGATAAACTTGTACAACCTGGGCTTAGAGCTAGAAATTATTTGTGATTTTTTGCAAATCAAGCATTTTTGAATGAGTTGATAGAAAAGGATTTGCCTTACATTTCAATTGAATCTGATAATTATGTATATATTCGTCCCAAAAGTGTCTCTAGCGTTTCTAGAGAAGTCTCAGTAATGAAATCTTTGCTCAAAAAATATTGATATGCAAACCAATATTCTGATTTAGAAAAATACTTTCAACCACAAGAAAATAGATATGTAAAACTGATTTCTGATGCAAACCCAATTATAGCTCAAGAAATCAAAAATATAAAATCTGAACATTATCATACACAAAATAAAGAAAGGATACCTTTATTGCATGGATTATGATTGGAATCTTATACCAGAAGATATTATGAGTATGGCTCATTTATGTCAAATATTTTATGAATGGTAGACAAAAACTGAAATGCTTTTTACGGGATAGAGCAGTTTTTTGATACGCAACTTCGTGGAAAAGATTGAAAGATAATCGGTCGTTCATCTTCTTGGATATGAAATGTTGGAGCAAATGATTTCCAAATAGAAAATGTAGTAGATGGAGACGACATTTATTTGACAATAGATATGTGAATTCAAAAGGAGATTGAGGATATTGCCAAAAAATATCAAGAGACTTTTGTGGCAGATTCCATCAGTATTTTGGTTTATGATCCTTTTGATGGTAGTTTGAAAGCATCTGCAAATTATCCTACATTTGATCCAAATGATTATAATTCCACTTTCCAGCTGAGACCTCTTGGTCGAGATGATAGGCATATTATAGATGATCAGACATATATGGATGTTCCAGTTTATGTTTATACATGATGAGATTATAAGTTAGCAGTTGTAGCGGAGAGAGAAGATCCTAGTTTGGAAAAGTATATAGCAAAAAATATATATTG
>CAZOFM010000009.1:5777-13940 GCA_964579255.1 uncultured Candidatus Peribacteria bacterium | reverse complement strand
CATTTCTCAGCAAATCAGCAGTCCAAGTCGCCCTAAGATTACCAATATGAGGATCCCAATATACAGTCGGTCCACAACTATAAATCCCAGCCTTACCAGGATTCAAAGGCACAAACTCCTCTTTTTGGCGAGTCATAGTATTCAAAAGATACAATTTCATATTAGAAAAGATAAACTAAAACATCACTAATATAGACATAGCAAACAAAAAATCAAACAAAAAAATCTGATTCCTATCTTTGAAAATACAAAACAATTTGATTTCCATCGCCATTTATATAAGATTCCAAAACACAAATATTTACAAAATTCTACAAATCAATGTTTTGAATTCTATGAAATAATGCTAGAAATCTCCTCTATATCAAAAAATTCAACGACAAAAAAGCAATTCGTCTGGCGAACAACAAATTAGAAACCAAAAACTTCTTATCAGAAAGAGGAATCCCCTTCGCCAAAACCTATGCAATAATCTCAAGTCGTAATGAACTTTATGATTTTGATTTTTCATTTTTATCCAAAAAAAGCTTCGTAATCAAACCCAATCATTGAAGCAAATGAAAATGAATCCTAATTGTCAAAAGCATGGATAAATCTGAAAACAAACCCAGCAACAAGCAAAAAAGAATAAATAATATCAAAGAAAAAATCGCAAAAATTCTACCATACAAAACACTCCCCAACGACAAAAAAGAAATCTTTCAAATATGAGATAAACGAATCAAAGATGAGATTTTTAGAAGATACTTACTAGATATAATAGATGGAAAACATTCTTCTACACTATGATGAGATAAAGTAATTATCGAAGAAAAGCTCAATCCATGAGAACTATTCAAAGAGTTTTGCAAACGAGGTTTAGCAGATATTAGAATTATCGTATTTAATCTTGTTCCTGTTGCTACGATGATTAGAGTGCCTACCAAATATTCTTGATGAAAAGCAAATTTAGCACAATGATGACTAGGATTATGAATAGATATTGCCACATGAAAAGTTAACTCAATGCTCCGAAAAAACAAAGTCTATACTCGCAAATTTCCCAAAGAATTCGAGCATTTTTTTGGCAAAGAAATCCCATATCGAAAAGATATCTTATTTTTATCTTCCAAAACACAATATTATGTCAATTTATGATATCTCGCACTAGACCGAGTAATTACAAATGAATGACCAAAACTCTTAGAGATCAACGCAAGAGCTGGATTGGAAGTACAAAAAGTTACAAACACTCCACTCAAAAAAACTCTCAAAAAAATAGAAGATCTCAAAATCAGAGATCCAGAAAAATGAGTGGAAATTGCACAAACATTATTTAGTAAAACCGCAAGTCATACTGGGACTATGCAAAAAATTCTATATCTTTCACAATACTGAAAACTCACTTTCAAGCAAGAATCAGAAAATAAAATAGAAGATGTAATCGTAGAGGTCAATCTAAATAGACAAAACAACTATATTTCTTCTACTCTTCACAAAAAAATAAAACAGAATTCCAATTTCTTTTTGGACTTATTCAACAACGATATTATTCTCAAGAAAATTAAATTTATTGAAAAAGAAGAACTAGAAGAAAACAAAATAATTTTATGAAGAAAAATTTCTGAAAAATATCTAATCAAAGCCGTTCACAAAGTGATTGACAAAGTTGAAGTAATTTCTCCTGAGAAAATTATTCCCGCTGAAATCAAGAAGCTACACACAATAGACAATCAAATTGAAAAAATCTCAAAAAGATTAAATCTGGCAGCAAGATTGAGACCACTCAATTATTTCAACGAATTAGACAATTTTATTACACGAAAATGAAATTATAATCCAGTATTTCAATACAAACGACCAAAAACCAAAACATTCAACGAAATACAAGATAATCTCAAAAAAATAGAAAACAGAACAAACAAAATTGAAAGTCCAATGAGACAACTTTTTCTAGATAAAATAGATGAATTACACAATAGATTCTTTTTGATAAAATGATATATAGATCAAAATCTAGAAAATATAGATATTTACAACAAAAAAATATTCTGAGATTTTGATGAAGATTTATTGATAAAATCCAAAGAAAAGGTTTTTTCTCCTAACGAAAGTAGTCAGGAATTATTAGGGAAAGCTCTGAAATTATCTGAAATTGAACAATTAATAGATCGCTACTTAGCAGAAAAAAAGATCTTTGGAGTAGATGTCGTATTTAGTTATCACAACCTTTCTAGAATTTCAATAATTATGTGAAAAGAAACCAGAATTAGTATTTCCAAACATTGAGTTTTTAGAGAAAAAGAAATTTTATCTGTTTTGGCACATGAGGTAGACACTCATTTAGTTAGATATTTAAATGGAGAAAAATCTGATCGAAATATTTTGAAATCTTGAACTTGATACTATCTCAAAGATGAAGAAGGGTTCGCAATTTACAATGCCAATCAGCATTTACCAGAGTGATATGAAAAAGATAGCATATACAAAAAATATTATCTCAGCAATGAGTGATCCAAATTAGATTTCAAAAAACTATATGATTTGATAAGTTTTGTATATCCATATTGGTCAGTAGAACAAAAATTCAAAACGGTAATTAGAATCAAAAAATGATTGATCCATACAAGCACAAATGGGATTTGAACTAGCTTTTTAAAAGACAAAATATACTTAGACTGATTAGAAAAAATCCAAAACGCAATCAGTTCTTGAATTGAGATAAATAATCTATACAAAGGCAAAATCAAAATTGAAGATTTAGATTATATAATTTAACCAATGCACTTAATTTGATTTTATTCTAAAAAAAATCTTTATAAACTAAATAAATTTACTTACTACAAAAAATGTTTCACAGATTTGACTTCCAAATGAATAAAAACAATTTATTTTTATAAAGAAGATAAGGATTTTGAGTTGAATCCAGAAAATGTAAAAGGAATCCAAAGTAGTTGAATTGAAATAATTCCATTTGAAAAAGACGAAGAAATTGTAATAAAACTCAAAACACTAAATTGAAAAATATTTATCAATACATTTGAAGAACAAGAAATAAATTTTGCAAATACAATCAAACAAAAAATCTGACAACAAATCACGGACAATCCTGAAATTTTTGTAAACAAATACCTACAAAGAGAAATCATTGGCAAAAAATTCCCAGAGACAACAGTAAAATACAAAGTAGTGACATTAGAAGAGTTAAGAAATACTACAATTCAAGATATAAATTTTTTACCATGCATTATCAAACCAGTTTGATGAGTACAAAGTAGTTGAGTTTCCAAAGTAGAAAATGCTGAAGATTTGGAAAAAGCTATACAAAGTATTTCCAATGCTTTAGAAAAACTACAGAAAAAGAGGTTAAACAAACAAGAAATATTGATTGAAGAATATATTGATGGAAAAATGTACACCGTAGATTATTTCGTGGATCAAAATCAGAATTTTATATTGCCAAAACCTGTATGAATAGAACTATGAATAGATTATTGAATCCAGGATTTTTGCAACGTTTCTAGAATTATGTCACACAAAATAGAGTCAGAAGTAAATCCAGGCAAACTCCAAGATTTTGTAGAAAAAACTGTAAAATGATGATGAATTAGGAATACTTTTGTACATCATGAATTCAAAATCAATAGCAAATGAGAATTTAAAACCATAGAAACCAACTGAAGAATTTGATGATATAGAATAGAAATGTACCAACAATGATACGATACAAATCTTTTGGAATTCCCATTTTTCCCACAAAAATGAGACAAAGACTTAAAGCAAAATATCGCAATGTTTGCTGTATATCCAAAACAAGAGGGAATTTTTAATTGATACAACCTACAAACACTTTCTCTCATTGAATCTTTAAAATCTTTTCATAGAATTAGTAAAACAATATCCAGTATATCTACTCAAATTTGATTCACAAAAAATTGATTCTGAAAAGTTTGTTCGATATGACTACAAAATGCAGATGAAGATATTTTTTATAAAGACTACAACACTGTCAAAGATAAATATTTTGAAATAATAAATAAATAATTTTATAATTTATCTTTCCGAATGCCAAAAAACATTAATATCAGAAAAATGCAAGACTCAGATATTCTAGATATTATTCCTTTTTTAAAAGAAGAAAAGATTAATTTTTTTACAAATACCACTCTTAATCCTCAAAAAATCTCCGAAAATCTCCAAAAATATGCAAAAAACAAAAAATGAGAAAGACGAATAGTTTCACTTTGAAAAAAGCAAATAATCTGATCAATAATTCTCAAAAATATAAAAACAAACAATCAAAGAGCTGAATTGTGATATTGGATTTGAAAAGATTTTGAGTGAAAGTGATATATGAGCCAAGCTCTCAAGTTATTTTTGGAATACGCTTTTCAAGAGAGACAACTCGAAAGAATACAAGCAATTGTCAGAGAAGACAACTTATGATCTATTAAATTATTAGAAAAACTCAGTTTTGTTTTTGAATGAACAATGAGAAACTACAAAAAGAAGGATAATAAATTCTATAATTTTCACTTATACAGCATTTTAAAATCAGATTTTATTAAATAGAAAAAATAAAAATCTCTTGACTACTCTGGTCAAATCAATTAAATACGAGGCAATTTATCTGTCTCTTTTTTTAAAATGAAAAAACGATTATCTCTAGCAATCATATCACTAATATTCACGATATTTCCAGCATTTGCACAAGAACAAAACATCTGATGTGAAAACAGAGTTTACGAAATCAAATGACTTAGCGACATCAAAAAATGACAAAGTTCTGAATATAGCATAATACGAGCAGAAAATAAATATTTATGATCAATTTCATTCAAATCAATCAATACAGTTCTCAAAAAAAATGATAGAACTATCCAGAGATCAAATTCAGATTTCTTTTTATTTACCCCAAATGAATTAGGTACTTACACATTAAATATTGATATTGTAGACCAAGAAAATTGCTCTAGCAAAATCACAAAAGAAATAAATGTTCATGACAAAATTATACTATATTTATGAAAAGAAAACCCAGATTTACATTCAGATTTTGATGAAAATTTCCAAAAACACAACACTCTATTCAAAAAAAGCATTCTCAAAGAAAAAGTCCTTTTTGGAGAAGAAGATTTTACAAATCAAATCACAGAAAACATTCCTTATATCAAAAACAGTTCTACAATCATCATCAATAGCAACAACTTTGATAGCTTATTCCAAATATTATGAAATATCAACAAAAGCGAAAATCTCAATCTAGACAAAAAAGATATTTATATAACTACAGATTTAAACAAATATTTTCTAAAAAGAACATTAGCAAAATATATGAATATAATCTGAATCCACAAAATCCAAACAATCAACGAAAAAGACTTATTCTGATTAGTTTCCAAGCTTTCATTCAACAAAGAATTGGAAGAAGATCAAAGCATCAATAGTTTTTCTCTATTATTTCAAGAAACTCCCAAATATTTGATAATTTCATATCTAGTAGACAACCTAATTTATCAATGATTTCCCATAGACTTAATCTGAATTCTTTTGATATTATGTATTGCTACTTTGGTGATAAGTGTTTTTAGACAAGTCATTTGATTCTCAGTTTTTGGAATTTATAGTCCCCTACTTTTTGGAGTTGCAATGGCAATGCTCGGCATCAAATTAAGTTTATTTTTTTTGGCGATTGGAGTTTTGGCCAAGTTGATCACTGACATATTAAGCAAAAAAATATACCTTCTTTTTAATGCAAAATTATCAATTCTGGTCGTCTTTTATTTTTTATTCACAATCGTAGTCATTGGCTTGGATAAAATTCTAAATATCAATTTAATAAATCTGGATTTTCTCAACAATAGTCTTGTAATATTTCCGATCATCTTTATCATTATCGTGACAGACAAAGTCTTTAGCGCTGGTTTCAAAGTACTAAGTCTAGGACGATGGTTTTCCTTGCTTGAATTTATGCTGGTAGGCGGATCCGTTTATTTACTGCTCAACTGGTGATGGCTCAAGCACTGATTATTATCTTATCCAGAAATTATTTTGATAATTCTATTTTTGCATGTAATTATTGGTAGATTTACTTGATTACAACTGCTAGAACATTTCCGCTTTATGCCTCTAATCAGAAGACAATTAGACAACGAAGAAGAATAATCTTGTAACCTTTTTGATTTTTATTCGTATAATAAATAGATAAAGGATGAAACCTTTTGTAAATCAAGGACAAATCCCAATCTCTTTACTTTTTAATACAAAAAAATGGACACAAAACGATTTTGATTAATTTCTACAGCAGTATTGTCTGCTACTTTAATTTTTGTTGGATATTTTATCAAAACCCCTTACAAGCAACAAATCGCCAGCCAACAAGGTATTACAAACACAGTTAGTGTTTCAGGAGAAGGAAGAAGTTCTGCTAGCCCAGATACGCTTTTGATCAATATCAATGTATCAGAACTAGGAAAAACCACCAAAGAAGCACAAGACAAGGCCAATACAAAAATCAAACAAATCAAAGACAGTCTCCAAGAATTCGATATTCCAGAAAAAAACATTCATACTACAAACCTCAATATTATGACAGAATATAATTGGACAAACAACTCAAGAAAACTTCTTTGATATAGATCAGAACAACAAGTAAACATCAAAGTCCAATGAGATAATTTCGCGATAAAATGATGAGAAGTAATCAACAAAATATCAGAAATTGGAGGAATCTGAATCAATAATGTACAATTTACAATCAATGATACAAGTAATGTCAAAAAAGAAGCTCGTGAAAAAGCATTTGCAGACGCCAAAGCCAAAGCTCAACAACTTGCCAAACTTGGTGGATTATCACTTGGTAAACCGACTATGATTACAGAATCAGATATTCAATATTTCTATGAAAGACCTGTTTACGCCAACGCCAAAGAAATGCTAATGATGGATACTGGAATGTGATGAGCTGATGAAAGCAATTTATCTCCTGGAGAAATGGAATTATCTACTATAATCAATATTGTTTACGAACTTAAATAATTTATGAAAAACAAAAAGAATCTGATTTTATTATGAGTATTAATTATATTTTTCTGATTAATTGTAATTTACAGTAAATCTTTCAACGATAAATCCCCCCAAATATGCATCCAGAAAAAATGTTTTGACATAGAAATCGCAGACAATCCTCAAACAAGGCAATATTGACTAATGAATCGTGCATATTTACCAGAATGATCAGGAATGTTGTTTGTATTTGAAGAAAGTGGACAGCATAATTTTTGGATGAAAAACACGCTAATTCCACTGGACATAATACGAATCAACCAAGACAAAATAATTATAGATATTCAGCAAGTTTCACCATGCACAACAGATCCTTGTCCCAGTTATGGTCCACAAGAAAATTCATTATTTGTTTTGGAATTAAACGCTGGAATATCTGATAAATTTTGAATAAAAATCTGAGATAAAATTCAAATCAAATAACTCCCAAAAATCTCCCCCAACCGTACAGACGTTTCGACAAAACGTCTCTTTTCCATCGTACAGGCGCGATTAATCGCGTCTCTTTAAAAGATTATTTTCCCATAAAATAAATTTGACATTGCCATACAAATAGATATAATAAAATTAAATTTATCCTATCATATTTTCAGCGATGAAAAACAAACTAAATTCTCCAAAAAATCTAATGGCAGGACTTGCAATTTTTGCAGGAGTTTTGGGCACAAGCAAAGAAAGTTTAGCTCAAAATTTGACAGCAAATTCAGCAAAACCTACACAGACAGAGAATACAGTTACCAAAAATGCAAATATATTGATACACAACGACCCATTAGTTTTTGTCCAACAAAATATAGAAAAATACTACCCAAATCCAGTAGATGTAGAACATGTAAATAATTTGATAACTAGAATTGGTAATTGAAAAATCAAAAACGCAATCAACGAAATAATTATAGCCACAGTTCTTCCAGAAGTTTCAGATCCAAAGCAACAAATTCGGACAATTATACGTGGATTAGAAAGATATGTTTTTGCTTGACTAGATTTCCAAGCAGTTTTTTCCAACAATAATCTCTCAGAAAGCCCAGATAATTTAAAAATTTCTCGTAAATTTGGCAGAGAGTGTAAAGCACGATTCGACCAAAATATGGAACAACTACAAAAAGACATAGAACA
>CAZOFM010000009.1:4939-5677 GCA_964579255.1 uncultured Candidatus Peribacteria bacterium | reverse complement strand
ATGAAAAGAAAGAATAGAACAATGAAAAGAAAGAATAGAACAATGAAAAGAAAGAATAGAACAATGAAAAGAAAGAGTAGAACAGTTAGACAAAGACATAGAACAATTAAAAAAAGAATTAGAGCAATGAAAAGAAAGAATAGAAGAAAATCGCATAAAAATAGAAAAAATGATGCAGCCAATTACTCCAGATATGGTAAAATCAGATCCAAATATCAGAGAAATTATCATAAAACGACAACAAAGATATCAAATAGCTAATCAAACACCTACCAACCCCCATATTATTTCTCTCTTTGAAGCATTAAAATAAGCCAAAATTTGACAAAATTACAATTTTTCTATATAATAAGTAGTAGAGATATTTACTATTTATTATTTAGATATTATGCTATTCCAATCACCTGAATTAGCGCAACAAATAGACAATAACGAAACAAACCTCACAAGAGAAGAAAATTTTTCTATAAAAGACAAACTTCAAGAAAAGTTTAGAGGTTTTGATATTACAAACCCAAAACAACAAGAAACTATTACAAGTTTTTTTGATTATATCACAAAAGAAACATCAAATCAATACCCAAATGAACTAATAAAATATATTGATAATTTGAACTCTGATGATTTTGATGAAATCTCAGATTTTGACGAAGAAGAACGAAAAGAAGAGTCTTTGATTGTTATATGACAGCTGGACGATAATTCAAAACAAACAACAATAGATACATATAATGCAAT
>CAZOFM010000009.1:3562-4839 GCA_964579255.1 uncultured Candidatus Peribacteria bacterium | reverse complement strand
AGATAGTGAAGCAAATGCAATAGATAGTGAAGCAAATGCAATAGATAGTGAAGCAAATGCAATAGATAGTGAAGCAGAACAAAAGCAGATTATACTCAAAAAAACACAACATGAAAAAGACACCGATGAGATATTAGAGACATTTGACCAGCAAATCATCAAAGCCCTCAACGAAGCCAGAGAGTCTTTTTCTAAACTACCTGATTCTGTCAAAACAGATAAAAAGCTAGAAGAACAAAGCACAAAAGAACAAGAAGCAATCAAAAAAAAAGTTGCAAAAATCAACCAAGCAAACCCAGAAAAACCAATCACAGAGTCAGAGTTTTTTGCAATGCAACAAACTAGTCAAAATCTCCAAGACAACCCACAATATCAAGATTTTGTCACGAGTTTCCAAAAACTAAATATGTTGGCTGGTGAAAGTAGATCTATTACTAGGCCCAAAGAAATGAGTTGAAATACAGAAATCGCCATCCAAACCACCGACTACATCACAGAAAACAATCCATCTCTCAGTAATTTTCGCAAAAATATCAACTGATCAGACCAAAAATATCAGCAAAAAGAATCCAAAATTTTGGACTTAAATGATAAAGAAATAGATCAAGAAATACACAAACCAGAAAACCAAAAACTTTTCAAAAAATACAAAAATCTATTAAAACCTGAACCCAAAGATGATCCAAAACAGACAGAAGAACAAAACTTAAAAGACAAAATCAATCGACAGCGCGATACACTACTGACCATCAATAGACTTGAAGAACAAACTCACAACATAGTACAAAAAAGAGTCCTTGGTTCTACAATTAGTGGAATCAATAGTTTCTTTGATTTTTCTACCTGATCCCAAGAGAATCTTTGAGAATATCCAGAAAGATCTTTCCAATGCAAATAACAAAACTATAAATATTAATGAGTATATAGAAAGCATTAGTTGACGTTTTTTTATAAAAGAATTTCAAAATATCAACAAATCAGAAATTCATAATTTTTATAAAGAAAATATCAAACAACTTATTCTACAGCATTAAATAATGATACAACATGTAAATTATCCGAGTAATCTATTTCATATTTATTGAAAATTAATTTAGCTTCTTTTACACGCTCATAAATTTCTGGCTTATATTTAAGATCTTGCAATGTCATTCTATTAAGTAATACATACATCTCCTTCTTTGTAGATTCCTTCATTTTAGATAATTCTTCTTTTTTAGATGATAATTCTTCTTTTTTAGATGATAATTCTTCTTTTTTAGATGATAATTCTTCTT
>CAZOFM010000009.1:2359-3462 GCA_964579255.1 uncultured Candidatus Peribacteria bacterium | reverse complement strand
TTTTAGATGATAATGCTTTATTAAGTTCATTTTCTATTTCTTCTTTATTAAGCTTATACCAATTATCATATTCTTTTCCAAAATCAAGTAAAAATTTAACATTTTCTTTCAAAATTACTTTGCGAGCAATAGAGGCAATTTTCTTTTCAACACTCTCATTTCAAAAATTAACAGAAGACTCTAAACAATAAATTATAGATAGTATTCTTTGGTTAGTATCACTTATATTTGCCATAATGTTTTTTTCTAAAAGTTCATTTATTACATCTTCTTGAGATTTAGTCCAAATCACTCTTTTTAACAACAAAACATAATCTTTTAATGATGGATCATATTTAGATATATTATTATCTAATCGTAATAGCGGACTTTCATTTTTTGAAATATCTATTTCAGTTTTAACTGAATTCTGAGTATTTTGATACAGGTTTTGAGCTAAGCTTTCTTTTGTTGTTCATACAATAGCCAAATATAACAAAGCTGAGGTTCCTACATTCTTTAATAAAAATTTTAGTGTGTTTTTCATAATGATACAAAAATATAAATACATAATCATGTTATACAGATTAACAAAGTTATGTCAAATCATTTTAACATAAAGAAAACTCTTTTTTTGATTATATGTTATATACAAATATAATGTATATATTTAATGTGCATATTCAATATATGACAAACACAGTAGACACAAACACAATAGAAAATAGTAGTCACAAAAACACACAGAGTTTTAATGATTTTCTTGAAAATCTGTTTTCTAAAGAGGATTTTATTACAGAAGAAGACCGTAAAGAACTCATAAGCTTTTTTAAAGAAATACAAGAATTATATCCTAATAACATAAGCGATTTTATTACAACAATTTCGGATGAAAACCCATTTCTAATAGACGATATAATTGAAGAGATAAAAACACAAAAAGATATTATAAAAAATAATATACTAGTAAAAATAGATGATTTTTATGGGAATAAAGAAAAAATTAAAACATTTAATGATATTTCTAATGAAGTAGATAAGACTTCTGATGAAGTAGATAAGACTTCTGATGAAGTAGATAAGACTTCTGATGAAGTAGATAAGACTTCTGATGAAGTAGATAA
>CAZOFM010000009.1:0-2259 GCA_964579255.1 uncultured Candidatus Peribacteria bacterium | reverse complement strand
ATGAAGTAGATAAGACTTCTGATGAAGTAGATAAGACTTCTGATGAAGTAGATAATTTATCTAGTGATAAAGAATTACGAATAAAAAAAACATCTAATTCCTACAATAACTTAAATCAAATATATCAAATCAATGATCAAGACCTAGAAAAAGAAAAACAAAACATTCCTATAGAAAAAATAAACTACATACAAGAAAAGATCCAATGAACAAGTTTGAAATTAGATGATTATTTAAGATATGATTTAACAGAAAAAAAACTAAATAAAAGCAAAATATTTGATCAAAATTCTCAATTATTTCTTTCCAACTTTAAAGAATTAAAATTCTCACTATGAATCATAGAAAAAATCTCAGATATTAGCCAAAACCCAGATTTTTCCCAAAACACTCAAAACATCATTAGCAACTACCCTTCCATCAAAAAAGCCAGCGAACAAGCGAATCCTAGCATAGATAATATCCAAATTTCCAATCAAGAAATCTTTGAATATATGTCCGATTCTACAATCCAAACCATACAAAATGAGCAGAACAAATTGACAAAAAAATATCCAGATTCTGATTTGTTTCAAGAAAACTCCTTTCTCATCAAAGAAAATATCAATCCAAAAAATAATCAACAAGCGACAGAACTCACAAACTACAACAATCTAATCCAAGAAAACATCAATACCACCCAAGCCAAAATAGAACTAGCCAAAGAAACCATCAAACAACAAATCACAACTGCTCCGATTATTGGAATTTCCAAATATATTGACACAAATCTTTGAGATGAGCAAATCGCAGAAGCATTTTCACTTCAAAAATGATGATGACTTTTTTTGGAAAACAATGTTTTGGAAATATCTGGAAATATTGACGGCAAAGCTATCAAAATCAGACAAAATCTCAAAAACTGAAGCTTAGAAAACAATCAGCTCCAAAGCAACTCTTATCTCAGCATAGATTCTCAAAATACAATTTCAATGAACAACAATACTATGCAAGATACTTGAGTGATTCTCCCAAACCAAAATATTTTGAATCAACATTCCCAACTACGAATCCAAAAAAATCTACAAAATGAAATCAAAAATAGCGAAGATATATCAGTCAGTATCGGCAACAATTTATGAAATACTCTCCAAAAAAATTACTGACAACAATCTATCGTTAGAAATCGTTTGTCTACGAATATCCAAAAAAACATAAGCAAACAAAACACTATCAATTTTATGCAAAAAACATTATGAAATATACAAGAATCTGATTTATCTGTTGCTAGTTTGGGCTGACAAAACTCTGAAAACCTCAGAATCATGAGATGAATAATTACATGAATAGACAATTTATCCAAAGAAGAATGTTTACAGCTTGATAAAAATCTTAAAAAAGTTGAAACAATCATAGACAAACTAGAATATAATAGCGAATTAGCCAATGATCCAATACTCAAAAATTTCAATAGAAACCAAATAATACAAAACAAAAAACAACGAAAATTAAGCCAGAAAGAAAACAATCCCAGCTTCACATTTTTTGACTACCTAATAAAAAATGAATGATGAAAAGAAAAGTTACAAATTCAAGATTTTAATAAACTAATCAGCAAACGAGAAAAAAATGAAACAATCAATAATAATACACATTTCTTATCGACAAACTTTAGAAGTAAATTCGAAGAACCAAAGGAAAAAGAAGATGCAGAAATAGCACTAAATGAATTTCTCAAACAACAACGATAAAATCAAAAAAAAGCGAGAACCTCACAATCCTCGCTAATTGAAATTAAGCACTTTCCTCTTCTTCATCTCCTGGTTTGACCTTGATCTTATCCAAAGCTTCATCATCCAAAACTTTTTTACCCATTCTCATTTCTTTAATCTTGGTCTGAACATCTTTTTCTATAGAAGCCCTAAGCTTTTCATCAGATTCCAAAAGCTGGATCAGTTTTTCTTTTCCCTGTACTTTTTGATCTCCAACTGTATAAAAAGCCCCCGCTCTCGTAATCAAACTCAAAATATTAGCCGCTTCCACCAAATCAGCTATACGATCATATCCCATATTTCGTCTTACAGGAATCTCCGCTGTCTTGAATGGAGCAAATATTTTATTTTTCGCAACTTTGATTCTCGCAAAATAACCTACTTGTTCTTTATCATCCATAATTTTATCTCATCTTCTAATCTCAATTCTTTGAGAAGAGAAAAATTTGAGAGCATTTCATCAAGTCGTAGTCTCTGGATTACCAAACATCACTCAAATTTTCATACG